>JBGVDR010000078.1:0-100987 GCA_045119455.1 Faecousia sp. | reverse complement strand
TGCTCCCACCGAGCCCTCTGTTGCTCCTACCGAGCCCTCTGTTGCTCCCACCGAGCCCTCTGTTGCTCCCACCGAGCCCTCTGTTGCTCCTACCGAGCCCTCTGTTGCTCCTACCGAGCCCTCTGAGACCGAGCCCTCCGTTGCTCCCTCCGAGCCCGCAGAGAGCGCTCCCTCCGATTCCAGCGAGGATGGCAAGGACAACAATTCCCTGATTTGGGTCATCGCCGGCGCTGCCGTAACCATCGTCATTGCCGCCGTTCTCTTCACCGTACTGAAGAAAAAGCGTAGCTAAGTAAGGTCCCCTCCCTCCCGGGCAAAGGCTCGGGAGGGTTTTTTCCCCGGGGGGCTTCATTGTGTTAACAATTCCTCCGTGCTTTGGTGATTTTATCACTGAACTTTCTCCAAAATTGGGGTATATTATTAACAAAAAGAAAACCAAGGAGGAATGAAATATGGCAGCAATCAATGTGAATAAAACCAATTTTCAGCAGGAGGTTCTGAATGAGGAACGGAAGGTTCTGTTGGACTTCTGGGCACCCTGGTGCGGTCCCTGCCGGATGGTCGTTCCCATCGTTGAAGAAATCGCTGAGGAATACCCGGAATACAAGGTTTGCAAAATCAACGTGGACGAGGAACCGGAACTGGCCAGCCAGTTCAACATTCTGAGCATCCCCACGCTGGTTGTGATGGAAAACGGACAAATTCTAAATCAAGCCAGTGGCGCCAGACCGAAGAACGCCATCCTGAGCATGCTGTAAACGAAAGCTCCTTCCCGAAGGAAGGAGCTTTTATTATTTCACGATACTACGGAGTTTTTGGGCATCCACCAGTTCCACAACACCTCGGGACAGGTTAATTAGGCCCTCCGCCTGGAAGTAACGGAGCATCCGAGTGACCACCTCGCGATGGGTTCCAAGGTGGTTCGCGATGGTTTCGTGGGTGATTTTCAGCAGATTCGTGCCCTCGATGGAGGCTTCCTCCAGCAAAAATGCCGCCACTCGGCTATCCATACTCCGCCACATCACCTGCTCCACCAGCCACATCACATCTGACAAGCGTGCCTCCATGATCTCTCGGGTGTAGTTCGCAGCCGGAGCGGACTGTGTCATCAGCTGGTCAAACACCTCCGGCGGAATCGCCCAAAGCACAGTATCCTTCTCTGCCTGGATGAAGATTTCAAACTGGATGGAGCGCAGGATGCACGAGGCGCTGAGAATGCAAATCTCCCGGTCGAACAGCCGGTACACCGTTACCTGCCGCCCCTCTTCGGATAGAATATACCCCCGGAGCTGTCCGGACTGGATGAGCAACATCCCGGCGCAGTCCATACTGCCGCTGTGAATCATAGTACCCTTGGGCACCTGCCGACGCACTGCCGTCCGGCGCAAAAGATTCTGCTGATCTGCAGAAAGAGAATCCCAGATGGGATAATAAGTCGATAATTCCATAGGTTCACCTCCCGGATGGATATCATCAGTATAGCCGTAATTTATGCAGATGTCAAAAGCTTTTATTTGACATCCGCAATCTGGGGAGTATAATAAGTATATCTGATTTTAAAGGAGCATTGTTATGAAAATTGCAGTTACTTATGCCGGCGGTGTCATTTTCCAGCACTTCGGTCACACCGCCCAGTTCAAGATTTACAACGTGGAGGACGGCAACATTGTATCCGAGCAGGTCATCGACACCAACGGCAGTGGTCACGGGGCTCTGGCGGGTCTACTGTCCAGCCTGGGTGTGGATACTCTGATTTGCGGCGGCATCGGCGGCGGCGCTCAGATGGCGCTGGCAGAGGCTGGCATTCGGCTGTTTGGAGGGATTGCCGGTGAAGCGGACGCAGCGGTGGAGGCTCTACTGGCTGGCGAACTGGAGTATAACCCCAATGTCCGTTGCTCCCACCACGACCATCACCACGGTGAGGAACACACCTGCGGCTCTCACGGCTGTGGCAGCCACTCCTGCGGACAACATTAAAAGCAAACGCACCTTCCGATTGGAAGGTGCGTTATTTTTACAGGTCAGAGAAGATACCGTGTTCCTCCAGCAGTTCCGCAAAATCATCCACAGAAAGGGAGGCATCCGCTTCCAGCCGCTGATTGGGTAAGTCAATCTTGATGCGGCGGATGCCATCCAGGGACTGCAGTGTTTCCTCCAGCCGCTTACCGCATTCCTCACAATGGATTTTCGCCTGACAAGTCTGGCAGGTCAAATAAGTCATAGAAGTTACATAATTCATGATTATCCTCAATTTTTCCTGAAAATATCCAGGAAGTGGTTGGAATAGCCCACCATATCTTGCCGCTCGCAGGTGGCAAAATGATAGCGCAGGTACAGCTCATAGAGCTCTTCTTCCATTTCCGCCAAGCTCTGGCGCATATAGTTGGCATAGCCATCCGCTGCCACGAAGTGCAAGGGCGTCACGTCCAGATTGCTCCGCAGCGCCTCAATTTCCTCCTTGCGGTTCAGTTCAAACAGCTCCGCAGGATCAGAGCCGGCCTTAAACGTCTGCAAATCCACCAGCTTCCGATACCGTTCATCCATCAGCATGCCACGCAGGAAGCAGAATTGAAGTATGGTTGAGTCATTACCACAGTAGGCCACGTACACTATGCCACCTTTTTTTGTTACCCGGACCGCCTCGGACAGGGCTTGCATTTTATCTTCCGAACGAAACAGGTGGTACATCGGTCCTAAGAGCAGCGTAACATCAAAGCTTTCGTCCGAAAAAACGCTCAAATCCCGGGCATCGCCCTGACGGATTGTGACCGGCTCGTTGGGCAAAGTATTCCGCTTGAACACCTCGATGTTGCTCTCCACAAGTTCGAGAGAATCCACGCAGTAGCCCTTCTGAGCAAAGTAATGACTATACCGGCCAGTACCGGCACCGATTTCCACCATCTTCATCCCCGGGCGGAGATATTTTTCTATGTACCGCAGGGTAGTCAAAAATTCCACCATACCGTGACGGGAACGCAAACGATTGTCCTCATCATAGTTGTCGTAAAACATTTTTAACGACTCCATATTCTTCCCTCCCTATTTGGGCAATTATAGTTTTAAGATTATACCACCTGCCTCTATTTTTTGCAAACATTTTTAACACAAAAGGCCGGGATTTTTCCCGGCCTTCGCGCTTAAATATCCTTCATTTCTTCGAACTTCTCAAGAAGCCATGCTGTCATCTTCCGATTGGTTTCGTAAATGTCCGCATACTTGTCCTGCTCGGAGAACCATGCCACACAGATGAATTGGTTAGCCAGAATCACGTAGGGGATTGCCTGCCACTCCTCCTCAGTCAAGCGGGCCACACTGTCATAGCCGGCAACGATATCCCGGTAGATCCCCAGCCACTTCTCGTTATCCTCCCCAAAGGTTTCCGACAGCACAGCAGTAGCTGCGTAGCAGGGATCGTAAATCCGCGCATTCCGCTCTGCCAGTTCAAAGTCGATGAAGCCCCATCCATCCTCAGCACAGATGATATTGCCGGGATTGGGATCCCGATGGATAACCTGTCGCGGAAGCTTGGGATAGAGGGCAGAAAAGGTGTCCAGATACTCCTTGCAGAAGGCATCAGAAAGGTTCATCGCTGTCTGTGCCTTGGGCAATGCCCAATCCCGCAGGGTGGACAACAAATCCGCATCGTTGACGAAGTCCTCCAGCTGTACCAGAGCCAGATGGAGTTGACCGATGATTTCGCCCACAAACCGACCGCTTTCGCCGTCAAACCGGTGTGATACCATCTGCCTTCCGGGCAGGCGGTTCATCAGATAAAAATGCACTTCGCCTTCGGTGACATAGTCCCGACCGTCGGCGGTAGGAATAGCGGCGGCGGACAGCATACCAATGCCGGCCAATGCCTTAGACACCTGGATGTGCTTTTCCAGCTTACCCAGATTGGTGGTAAATTTCAGCACATAGCTTTCGCCCACGTAGTAGGCATCCTTTTTGTTGCCGGTACTTTCATCGTAAATATCCGTAATAGCTTTCCGGTCCAGCTCCCAATTTTTCAGGATTTGGGCAGCCTTTTTATGCGTAATGGTCATGAGTTCCTCCTTGGTCAGGTCAATCCGATAGGGGCGCTTGGCCCGGCTGGACTGCAAATGTGCGGAGGGCGTTGAACCAAACTCCCGACAAAAAGCCTTGTAAAAGCCTGCATAGGTATCGAAACCATAATCCAGCGCAGCGTCGATTTTGGTGCTCCCCTGCCCCATGGCGTACACCCCGTGGAGCAATCTGCGGCGCAGGATGTACTGCATCACAGGCAGACCCGTGATTTGCTGAAACACCCGATAGTAATGAAACAGAGAAAATCCCGCCATATCTGCCAGCTCCGCAGCAGTAATTTCAGCTTTCAGATTATCCTCGATGTAGTCAAGGCTTCTCTGAATAATCGCCCGATTGTCCATGTTGCCCTCTCCTTTCTATTTGTATCGTAGCTACGCAGAAATCATAGCACACAAACACAGAGAAACCATTTCCGTTTTTGCGGTGTTTAATGCAGACACTGGTAATCGGCGTAGCTCAGCTGACCATGGATGCCCTCCAGTCCGCCGGGAACCAGCTCTCTGACCATCAGGCACTCCGGCGCAGGCAGACCCACAGATTCGTGGGCGGTGATGCCAAAGGGTGCGGAGGTGATGAAGCCACGACTGCGGTAGTTCATGGGATTGCCCTCCACGATAACCGCCTTGTAGCCCATCTGTGTCGCCTTTTCCAGACCATATTCAATCATATCTCTGGAAATGTGCTGGCGCTGCAGGCTGGTCTTTACTGCCACAGGGGTCAGCATCAGCAACTTATCATCGTACTTGCCCTCCAGATGGAATCGGGAGAACATGCAGTAGCCAATGACCTCATCGGCAGCGTCCACCATAATCAGGTCCAGCTCCGGTAGATAGAACCGTCCTGCCCGGATTTCTTCCACCAACCGGCGGGTAATCTTGGCATCTTCCTCATTTTCGTAGTCGGTAAACACAGCCTCCACCAGCTCCAGAGAGGGCAGCATGTACTTCTCTTCCACCGCCTTGACGGTTCTCAAATCCTTGTTCAACACGCGCATGTCATCTCCCCAAATGTCAATTTGATTTTCCTGATAGGTATAGCCATACTTTTCGTACAGACCCACATGGTCGGTGCAAATGTAAAGCTTCTTGTAGCCCTTCTGCGCAGCACGACGCTCCGCATGAGTCAGCAGCAAACCGGCATAGCGGCGGCCCCGGTACTCAGGCTGGGTGAACACAAAGCCGCACCATGGGGTCAAATTCTCGTCCCGCACCGCATCCATACCGGTCAAGGTGACGAAGGATACCAGTTTTTCGCCGTCCATCAGCAAATACAACTCGCCCCAACCACCCAGGGTATCGTTGAAGGTTCCTTTGGTCAGCAGTTCTGCCAGAAATTTTGCGGCACTCCACTCGCAGGCAGCAATCTTTTCAATCAATACCGCCTGGTTTTCTTGTTCAAAATAGTTAATAATATTCATTTTACCATACCTCCTTATTTCTGTTCCTCGTGAATTTGGATAGGCTCTTATGCCATTCATTTTTGCGGCGGAGCATTTCCGCTTTGTCCACCGCTTCCTCTTTCAGCTTTTGGTAGCTCTCCCAGCGGTTCACGTCCAGCTCACCGGCGGCAATAGCCGCCTTGATGGCGCAGCCCGGCTCATTTTCATGCCTGCAGTCGGAAAAGCGGCACTTTCCCAGATATTCTGCCACATCCGCAAAGGCATCGCCCAGTCCCTCGGACGCATCCCACATGCCCAGCTCCCGCATGCCGGGGGTATCAATGATTAGCACACCGCTGTTCAGGCGAATCAGCTGGCGGTGGGTGGTGGTATGCCGACCCTTGCTGTCATCCTCCCGAATGCCGTTCACCGCCATAATCTCCGCCCCCGCCAGGGCATTAACCAGGCTGGACTTCCCGATACCGGAGGACCCCAGGAACACCACAGTCTTGCCAGGCTGTAAATAAGCATTAAGACGGTTCAGGCCATAGCCTGTGTGGGCGCTGACCACGTGCGTGTTCACGCCCGGGGCAACCCGCTCCACCTGGGTCAGATACTCCCAATAATCCTCCACCAGATCCGCCTTGGTCAGCAGAATCACCGGGGTAGCACCCGATTGCCAAGCCAACGTCAGATATCGCTCCAACCTCTTGGGATTAAAGTCCATGTTCAGGGACTGCATGATGAACACATAATCAAAATTCGCCGCCACCGCTTGATCTCTCGGGATTGGACCAGGCTCCCGCCGGGCGAACAAGGTGCGTCGGGGCAATGTGGCAATAATCTGGCTGTCGCCGTTTTCTATGTAATGAATCATTACGAAATCGCCGGTGGTCGGAAAATCCTGGCTCTCTACGTAATACTCCTTGGTCTTCAGCCGGGCATGGGTCATGCCATGCTGGCAAACAATTTCATACCGCTCCTTGTGCTGAGCGGTGATACGAGCCGGAATACCCGGCAGATTTTCAGTATTTGGCACCATGCCATAGTCGTTAATATTCAACGATTGCTCCTCCAATTTCAGATCGCATAAAAAATAATGTACTTTTTTCATTGCTAACCAAAAATGGGCGCAAAAATACCGCAGCAAAGCAGCCCTCGTCATGGCTCGCTCTCTGCGGCTTCCATATATCCGAAAGTTACCTAAAAAACGGCGCACACACCAGGGGGTCTGAACCCCCATCTTTATCCACGCCCATATTCAGTTAGCTGGCGATGACCTCACGAGCAATCATATTATAAATCTCCTTTCTCGTTCGCTTCTGCGGACATATCTTGTTTACAACTATAACACCACATTATACGCTTGTCAAGACATATCATTTTCTTAAATAGCATGAGCCGGGAATGCTCCCGGCTCATGATGAATATGTTTTTTGTTAAAAAGGGTTGGATTTATCCAATCGTGATTCGGACATCTCCTGTGCTTGTGGTGATTTCGCATTTACCGCCGGTCACAGTCTTGGGCACGCTTACATCACCGGTGGACGTGTCCACAAAGAATACTTTATCAGACCGCAGGCTTCCTCTCACATCGCCGGTGCTGACCTTTACATAGATTTCTGCGGCATCGGAGCTGTCAAACTTCACATCGCCGGTGCTGCGTTCAATGGAGAACTTCTCGGCTGCAATTACATTTTTCAAGGTAATTGTGCCGGTGCTTCCGGTGGAGATCAGGTTCTTGCACTGGGTGTCGGTGACGTTGGCCTTGCCGGTGGAAACCTTAATTCTCATGGTTTCCTGGCAGGTAACACCGGACACCGTCACCTTGCCGGTTGTGACCGTCAGGTCAACCATCGCCGCGGACAGGTTTTCTACAGAAATATCGCCGGTGCTAGCCTTAATTCTCATCAGGCCGCTGACAGTCGCAAGGCACTTGACGTCGCCGGTGCTCATCGTAACTTCCACGCTGTCAAAGCTTGCGTGATTTCCGATGCTCACATCACCGGTGGACCCCTTCACCATCAGCGCACCATACTGGTTCTCGGGTAAGTAGACTGTAATCTTGGGGCTGGAAAAATTGATTCCGATATGCATGTACCATTTTCTGCGATCGTGTGCCCGAATCTTGAGTGTACCCTCTTCTACGGAAACATCATGCAGCACATTCTCTTCCTCATAGCAAACGATTTTGCAGATGCCGTCCTCTGAGGGGAGAAAAATCACATCAGATGTGTCGGTATTGATGGAAATATCCGTGAATGCGTCGCTGATTTCATAGGTATTGGTTATAAATTTGGAGGTGCTCAGCCTGCTGAAATCCCAGTTCAGAGAAGTCATCACACCCGCAAAAACAACCAATCCCAGGACCATCAGCAGTCCAGCAATAATAAACCATTTGCTCATTTTCAAGACTCCTTCGCCTCCTTTTTCACAAAGCATTTCTTAATGCACAGAATTAACTTCTTAGTCAGTTTGACCATACCCTTCGTGGCCGCCAGGCTGCCAAAGAACAGAAACACCGCCAATCCAGCGCAGAAAAGTCCCCCACCAATCAGCGCAACGCCCGGTAGCACGATGCCGCCAGATGCGAATCCAATGCCGGCTATCACGCCTGCAAAAGCACTGGTTGCCACAGATACAAAAGCAGCCCAAACGGAAACAACCACAGACCAAACCGCAGCATACAAAGAGACTGCCACCGATGCAGCTGCAATCAGCAAGGGCACCCAGAGGGGCACACCCAGAATCAGCAGAAGAATTTCCCAGGCTTTGATTCTTCTTTTGGGTTTCATCTTTTCCTTTGCAATCTTCGCAAGAGGAATCTCAGCGATAATCTGCGATACAATCTCGTCCACCGAACCCACAGAAGCAACCGCTTCCTCTTCGGATAGGCCCTCTTCCATCCGATCCTCTATCATTTCGATATAAAAACTGATGCGCTCTTCCACATCGCCCTGAGGTAAGCTGGAGAGCTTATCATGCAAGGATAGGACAAACTCAAGCTTTGTCATTGTTGAAATCCTCCTTCGTGACAAATTCGTAAATATTTCTCATTTCTTCCCACTCTTTTTTAAAGCCATCCAAGCGTTGACGCCCTGCTTCGGTGATGTGATAGTATTTCCGAAGCCTGCCGCCATGCTCTGCGGTTCGAACGGTCAACATATCCGCTGTTTCAAGCCGTTTCAAAATAGTATACAATGTCGATTCAGACAGTTCAATATACGGCTTCATATCCTTGATAATTTTGTAGCCGTAGGAATCCTCACTTTTGATTGCCGCCAATACACACACATCCAAAAGCCCCCGCTTCAACTGAATGTCCATACTATACCTCCCTTCGTGTGATACATCGTATCACGATGTATTTGATTTGTCAATAGGTATTTGAACCAAAACCCGCCCCTATAAATAAAAAAGGCAGGAGAATACTCCTGCCTTAATGTGATATTACTCGATTACCAAAAAGCGTTGGGCCTCGGTCAGAATTCTCTTAGAGCTTTCAAACTGAAATGCGCCCATGGCCGTTTCGTAATCCATCAGGTGAATGTCAGCAAGCTCTTCCTCCTGCACCTTAGGAATCTGGCTCGAAAACTCCGCCAAGAAATAGACGATGTGTTTCATTCGCTTCTCTCCGTTTTTGACAAAGACATGGGAATCCTCCGTGCGAAAGCCATCCACCAAGTCCACAATCAAGCCCGTTTCCTCACAAATTTCCCGCGAAGCCGTGTCCTGCTCCGTCTCATCACCTTCTGCGTGCCCCTTTGGGAACCCAAAGAAGCCTTCCTTGGATTGAATGATTACATACTTGATGCCATTATCGCGGGTGAACACAACTGCCCCACAGGACTTTTCTATAATCATTTCACTTTCTCCTTTATAAGAATTGTATCTGTTCCAAAAATAAAAGCACACCATTTGGTGTGCTTTTATTTTTGGAGGTACCGCCCAGATTTGAACTGGGGAATGAGAGTTTTGCAGACTCTTGCCTTACCACTTGGCCACGGTACCATATGAAATAAGGAACGCAAAGCGTTCCTTATCTGTTTGGAGCGGGTGACGAGGCTCGAACTCGCTACCTCCACCTTGGCAAGGTGGCGCTCTACCGGATGAGCTACACCCGCATCTGGTGCCTCCGGTCGGAATCGAACCAACGACACGTGGATTTTCAGTCCACTGCTCTACCGACTGAGCTACAGAGGCATATCGTGGAGAGCAAGCTCTCCACAGATGCATTATATGGCGACCCGGAACGGACTCGAACCGTCGACCTCCAGCGTGACAGGCTGGCGTGCTAACCGACTGCACCACCGGGCCAAATAATGGTGGGAACAACAGGGCTCGAACCTGTGACCCCATGCTTGTAAGGCATGTGCTCTCCCAGCTGAGCTATGCTCCCCTACACACCGCTTCGGCTTGGCTCACCTCAGCGACATGACACATTATACACATCCAGGTGCGTTTTGTCAAGCATTATTTTGCTTTTTTTGTGAAAAACATTTTGCATCCACTATCCCGGTTTTCACCCCGGAATAGTGGGAAATATCAAATCTTTTTCAGCAATTCGGCCACATCTTCCGGGGTGAACTTGTACACCGTATCACAGAACTGGCACTCCACGGGGAAGTCTTTGCCTTCCTCCATGATTTCGGTCAGTTCCTGTCGACCCAAACTAATCAGCGCCGAAGTCACGCGGTGGCGGCTGCAGTAGCACTTATAGCCAATCTCAGTAGTTTCCATGAACACCACGCCTAAATCGCCGCAAACCTGACCCAGAATATCTTCAGGGGTCAAGCCGGCCTCCAGCATGGTAGTCACTGCGCCAGCCCGTTGGATGCCCTGCTCCAGTTTGTCAATCACCTCATCCGGCGCACCGGGCAGCAGCTGCACCAGGTAGCCACCTGCCACCTTCACAGAATAATCCCGATCAATCAACACGCCAAGGGCGCAGGCAGTCGGCGTCTGCTCGCTCTGGGCGAAGTATGCCGTCACGTCGTCGCCGATTTCGCCGGACACCAGAGGCGTTGAACCCACGTAGGGATCCTTCATCTGCAGGTCGCGGATGACTGTCAGATAACCGTCCACACCAACCGTAGCACCCACATCCAACTTTCCCTGGTACTTCTCCACAAAGGGTACCTTCGCATTGGTGACACAGCCACGGACATTACCCTCAGGGTCGGACACGCAGGTGATGGTGCCGATGGGACCGCCACCACGAATCTGCAGGGTCATGGAGCCGTTTTCCACCTTCTGCATGTTACCCATCATGGAGGCCGCCGTCAGCGCCCGTCCTAAAGCCGCAGTGGCATTGGGGGTAGTTCCGTGAATCTGAGCCGCTCGGCTCACCATATTCGTAGAGCGGATGGCCACAACCTTTACAAAGCCATCCATGGTCATTCCTCGAACCAAATAATCGTTCATTTTCTGATTCCTTTCCTTGCACTAAAGTAGATTCTTTGCTCACCTGGCTGGGGTGCCTCAAGCCGGCGGTCACCATAGACCCGGATGCGCATAAAGCCCGCACCCCGTAGATATTCGGTCAGCTGCTCCTGAGAGTAGGCATACTCCCGGTGCTCCTCAAAGGAACGGTGCCACACACTCCCCTGTCGCTGAAATAAATCCATGCCGTAGGAGCAGATATTCGTGTCCTTGTCAAACTCGCCCCTCCAGACGCAGTAGACATCGTCATCCTCGTCCAGAAATACCTGTCCATCCATGGCACGAAGCTTTTCCGGGGTATTTACGTCAAAAATAAAGATTCCACCAGGGTTTAGCGCACGGTAAATGCGACGAATCGCCTCCCGGCAGTCATCCGGATTCGTGATATAGTCCAGACTGTCCAGGGCGCAAACCGCCAAGTCAACGCCCCGTGGAATCGACAATTCCTGCAAACTCTGGCAAACGAACATAGGCGGGTAATCCATCTCAGACGCCTTATCCGTGGCCACAGTGAGCATCTCCTCGGACATATCCACACCGGTAACCTCGAGGCCCATTTCCGCCAAAATAAGCGCAACAGAGCCCGTTCCGCAAGCCAAATCCACCGCCGTGCGGGGTTTTACGTCCTCCCGGTCCATAATCTGTCGATAAAATTCCACCGTATCCCGGTAGTTCACATCATTGGTCAGCCGGTCATAGCTGGCAGCCAGCGCATGATAGGCATCCATAGGCTTTCCCCCTTGACAAAAAGCATCCCGGACCACCGTCCGGGATGCATATAATACTTTTTAGCGCTTGAAGATGCCGAAGATTTCGTCATCGGCGCTGGAATTCGCAGAGCTGAAGCTCACGCTGGGCTTGGAAGCGGAAGCGCTGGGCTTCTGCTCGAAGCCGGTAGCGATAACAGTAACCCGCATCTCATCCTCGAAGTCCTCAGAGTAGGTAGCACCAAAGATGATGTTAGCCTCGGGGTTGGCAGCCTCCTGCACGATACCGGCAGCGGTCTCCACATCATCCAGGGTCAGCTCTCTAGAGCCGGTGACGTTGACCAGAACACCGGTAGCGCCATTGATGGAAGTCTCCAGCAGGGGGCTGGCAACAGCGGCCATAGCAGCCTGCTCAGCCTTCTCACGGCCGGTGGCGATGCCCACGCCCATGTGAGCGCGGCCAGCGTCCTTCATAACGGCGGAGACGTCAGCGAAGTCCTGGTTGATGATGACGCGGTCGGAGTAACCAACCAGCTCGGAGATAGAGGTAACAGCCATCTTCAGCACATCATCGGCGATGCCGAATGCGTTGGCAAAGGTAATCTTCTGGTCGGTGACGTACTTCAGACGGTCGTTGGGGATGACAATCAGAGAGTCGACCTTGCCGGCCAGAGCCTCGATGCCGCCCTCAGCCTGACGCATACGGTTGGCACCCTCGAACTTGAAGGGCTTGGTGACAACACCAACGGTCAGAATGCCGGCCTCGTGAGCCAGATCTGCAACGATGGGAGCTGCGCCTGTGCCGGTGCCGCCGCCCATACCGGCGGTGATGAAGACCATGTCGGTGCCTTCCAGAGCCTTGGAGATGATAGCACGGGACTCCTCAGCAGACTTCTGGCCCACCTCGGGCTTGGAGCCAGCGCCCATGCCGTTGGTCAGCTTCTCGCCAATCTGCAGCTTGTTCTTGCAGATGGACTTGTTCAGGTCCTGCTTATCGGTGTTGACAACCACGAAGTCAACGCCGTCCACACCGGACTCAATCATGCGATTGATAACATTGTTACCGGCGCCGCCGATACCAATGACCTTAATTTTAACAACGCGATCCTGATATGCTTCAGACATTTTACGTTCCTCCTATGTATGCAGCGCAAAAAGCGCACTGCGAGAATTTATTACTGTACCTGTACATTGTATCCCGAAAATCCGATCTCGTCAATAGAAATATTTGATTTTTCGGGGAATAATTTAGATTTACTTCGCAGGGGTATACTTGGCATACCAGATTTCATCCTCATACTCCGGCTCCTCCCCGTCCTTAACAGGCGGGATTCCGTAGATGATTTCCAACTTACCCTTTTGGTGGCTGTCATGGGTTTCGATGGCACCCTTCATGGTGTCAACCTTATAGTCCAGATAATTGAAATCACCCAACAGCACGGTGTACTGCTCCGCATATTCCAGCACAATATTGCCCATATCGGTCACATCGATACTGGTAACGTCGCCGAGGATGCCATTGCGCTCCAACCGGACCGCAATCCGCAGCACCGCATCCAGCCGGTCCTGTGCAGTCAGAGTCACGGGCTTATCATCCTCAGGCTCGGGCTCATAGGGCTTGGCCTTTGCGCTGATTTGAGGATTCTCCAGGGTCAGACCGATGATTTGGGTATGCTTGGCGGCTTCATTGGCGCCGACCCGCTCCATAATCCGCCCATCCGATGCCAGTAGCCACCATTCGCCGCCCTTGTCCTGAACGGAGTAGGTCACCTTGACCTCCGAAATATAGATGGTCACCGTACCGGGAAGCTTGATGCCGATACGCACAGACATAACATAGGGCAGGAACTCCGCAATTTTACCGCAAGCCTTTGTCTTGCCGAAGCCCAGCAGGCTGTCGCCCAGCTCGATGCCGGATGCCTCACGAATCATCTCTGCGGAGTACTGCTGATTACCGCTGACCACGATGGTATCCACACGGAAAAAAATCGAAAATCCAATAAATATAGACAGAATCACCGCTGCCGCCGTCACCAGCCGGAAAATGAGTTTTTTACGGTTGATGGGGCTGGGCTGGGTATAAACCACCTCCGGTGCGGCAGGTCGCTCCGTAGGGTGTTTCTTCTTTTGTTCGTTTGCCATGGGTGTCCTCCTTATTTGCCGGCGGTCAGCTGTTCAATCATATCACAGATTCGCTCCGCCGAGTCGGCAACTACCATACTCCGCAGGGCGGCAGACATGTTCATCCGCTTCTCTTGATCTGCCAGCAGGTCGCTGACGATTTCGAAGAGCTTTTTGCCCATCTCCTCCCCCTCGGGCAGCAAAACAGCGGCACCACGGTCGGCAAGAATTTTGGCATTTTTCGTCTGATGATCATTGGTGACGTTGGGCGAAGGAATCAGCACACAGGGAGTACCGGAGGCGGCGATTTCATTCAAAGTCGACGCACCGGCTCGGCTGATAATCACATCCGCAGCCGCCATAACCGTGGGCATGTTATAGATATACTCCCTCAAATCCAGGCCATCACACAGCTCCGGATCCACACCAAGGTTCTTCACATGCTCTGGCATCCATGCCCAGCCAAAGGAACCGGTGGCATGGATGTGGTTGAAGGGAAAGCCCTGTTCCTGCTCCAGCACCAGCATATCCGCCACAGCATAGTTCATCGCACGGGCGCCCAGGCTACCAAAGGCAGACACCACCAGAGGGCGATTATCCAACCCCAACTCCTTGCGGGCATCACTCTTCTGTGTCAGAAAAAATTCCTTCCGCACAGGCATGCCCACCACCTCCACCTTCTCGGGGTGGCGATAATACTGGGCACTTTCCGCAAAGGAAACCAGCACCCGGTCGGCCTTATTGGCGGCCATCTTGGTGGTCACTCCGGGGACAGCATTACTCTCGTGGACGCAGGTGGGAATGCCCAGCTTGTGACCCGCCCGCAGAGCCGGGTAGCTGGCATAACCGCCGGTACCGACAATGACATCGGCACCAAATTCCTGGATGATTTTCTTGCACTCCTTGATAGAGCTCATCAAATCGCCCACGACCTTCACGTTCTTCTTGATAGCCTTCAGGCTCATGCCACGGGTCAGACCGGCGCCGGGCAGGCACTTCAGCGCATACCCCGCCTTGGGTACCAGCTTTTCCTCCATGTGCCCCTTGGCGCCGATGAAAAGGATGTTGCAATCCGGGTGACGCTCCTTGAGTATATTGGCTACGGCGATGGCGGGATTGATATGTCCGGCAGTTCCGCCGCAGGTAAAAATCACATTCATAACAGGTCCTCCTGTGCTTTTGTCTGATTTCTTTGTCGGGAAATCCCCAGCACTACCCCCATTTCCCCCAGGTTCACAGCCAGCGCCGTGCCACCGTAGGAAAAGAAAGGCAATGCGATTCCCGTTGAAGGCAGTAAATTGGTCACGACACCTAAATTCAGAGCTGTCTGAACTCCAATCAGGGTCACCAATCCGGCCGCCAGAACCGTAGAAAACCGATTTCGGGCCCGCAAGGCAATCCAGTACCCTCGGGCAATCATGGCGGCAAACAGAGCGATGATTGCCACTGCGCCCACAAGCCCCAGCTCCTCGCAAATCACCGCGAAAATATAGTCGTTATACTGAAATGGCAGATACAAGTACTTCTGCCGGCTTTTACCCAGCCCCAGGCCAAACACACCGCCGGAGCCGATGGCATAAAGAGATTGCAAAATCTGATAGCCCGTATCCCCCGGGTCCTGCTCAGGATGGAGCCAGGCAGTAACACGGTCACCGGCATAGCCCATGAAGCTGATATAAGCCACCACGAACAGCCCTGCTGCCGTGGCTCCAAGCCCCAGCCATTTCAGCCGGGTGCCGGCCACGAACATCATGCACACGCCCACCAGACCAATCAGCATGATGGCAGACAAATGCTTTTCCAGCGCCAAGGGAATCAGAATGCCCAGCAACGCTGCGGAAAATCCCAGCACTCCATGACGAAAATCCTTCGCGCTTACACCAAAAAACTTGGTCAACCGCGCAAACAGCACAATCATGGCGAATTTCGCCACCTCAGAGGGTTGGAACTGGATTCCACCAATGTTAATCCACCGCTGGGCACCATTCACACTCTGCCCAACTACCAAAACGCTGAGCAACAGCACAATGCTGACTCCGTAGACAACCCATGCCCAACGGAGCCAGATTTTCGCATCCAGGCGGCTGAACAGCCACATACCGCCCAGGCCTAAAAGGGCACAAAGCCCTTGTTTTTGCAAATATTTTGTTGAGCTTTGATAGCCCGTATCATACTCGCTCTGGGCAAAGCTGGCGGAGTAGAGCATCACAAGCCCTACTGTCAGCAGCAGTAGCACCAGTACCAGGAACGGAATATCCACCCTCTCCCCCGCCCGGTTTTTCAGGCGGCGGTCCTCTTTGGCATGCAAACCAGGCTGCAATGCCATCGAAGCTCCTTTCCCTCCCGCTTACGGGAGGCATCCATAATTAGACCCAGCCGGAAATGCCCAGCCAAGCAAGGCCGCACATCACCGCAGACAAAGCGGAGAACACGAAGACAATCTTCACTTCCCGCCAGCCGCACATCTCAAAATGATGGTGAATGGGTGCCATCTTAAAAATTCGCTTGCCGTGAGTCAGCTTGAAATAACCCACCTGCAGAATGACGGACAGCGTCTCCATGATATACACCAGACCCACCAGCAGCAGAATCAAAGGCATATTTAGAGCGAAAGCCAGACCGCAGACAATACCGCCCAGGAACAGCGAGCCGGTATCGCCCATGAAGACCTTGGCAGGATGCCAGTTGTAGAACAGGTAGCCCACCAGACCACCAATCAGGCACGCAGGCAGCAGCGCCACCTCGAATTTGCCAATGGCAATGGCAGCTGCGGCGAAGAACACCATCACAGGAACTGTCACGCTGCCGCACAGGCCGTCCACGCCGTCGGTCAGGTTCACCGCATTAACGCAACCAACAATAACAAACATTGCAAAGAAAATATACACCAGGGGGTGGATATAGAACTGAATGTCCGTAAAGGGCACAGCAACGGTAGTCACCAGCGTCCCCTGCACATACAGCAGGTACAGGTACAGGGCGGACACCGCCATCTGCAAAAGCGCCTTCTGCAGGGAAGTCAAGCCCAGATTGCGCTTATACTTCGCCTTGAAAAAGTCATCCAAAAAGCCCACCAGGCCAAAGCTCAAGCCCAGTCCCAGCACATAAAAAACAGAGAAATCCTCCATGGCGGGAATGCTTGCCACCAGGCACAAAATCGCAGTAAAGATGAAAATCAAGCCGCCCATCATGGGGGTGCCGGCCTTGCTGTTGTGCCAGGTAGGTCCTTCCTCCCGGATGGACTGTCCCGCCTTTAGTGCCCGGAGCATGGGAATCAGCAGATAGCCCAGCCCCACAGCCATACCGCAGGCAACCAGCGCCGTAATGATGATTCTTGTCATATCTTTAATCCTCCGCTTATGTTTCTTTCAAATATTGGTCCAGAATCTGATCCATATGCATACCGTGGCTGCCCTTGATCAGCACCACGTCACCGGACTTAATCATCCGCTTCATGGCCGCCAACAGCTCTGCACGGTCTGTAAACGCTTTGGCCATGGGCACCGGCATACCGCCGGTGAGGGCCCCGCTGACGATTCGTCCGCTGTTGGGACCGTAGGCCAGTACCGCATCCGCCTTTTCAGCGGCGATGCGACCTACCCGGTAATGCTCCGCCGGGGCGCAGAAGCCCAGCTCCAGCATATCACCCAGCACAGCAACCCGACGTCCACTCCGACCTCCCAGCACTGCCAGCGCCGCCGCCATAGACTCAGGTCCTGCATTGTAGCAGTCCTTGATAAAAGTAATCCCCTTCGCTTCAAAAATCTCCTGCCGACCGGCCATGTTTCGGAACTGCCCCAGAGCACTGCGCATGGACGCAGGCGATACGCCCAACTCCATGCCAACACCAATGGCCGCCAAAGCATCGGAAACATAATGGGTACCCTCCAGCCCCAGCTCCACCAGGAACTGCATCTCGCCATAATGGGCATTAAAGCACAGCCGCTCGTCACTCTGGCGAATGTCGCTACCAAGGTAGTCGCAAACCGGGTTCTGGACGCCGAAGTAAGTAGCGCGAAAGGCTGTCTGACGGTGAACATTCCACAGCAGAGGATCGTCGCCGTTGAGAATCACCTTACCATCGGAGGGCATGCCCTCCAGAATCTCCAGCTTTGCCCGCAGAATACCCTGCTGGGAACCCAGATGCTCGATGTGCATGGTGCCGATATTGGTAATCACAGCCACGTCCGGCTGAGCAATGGAGGCCAGGTACGCAATCTCCCGAAAATGGTTCATGCCCATTTCCAGCACCGCGATCTGGGTATCTTCAGGGATGCTCAGCACTGCCATGGGCATGCCAATGTCGTTATTGTGGTTGGCGGGGGTTTTGCTGACCCGGTAGGTGGTTTCCAGTACGGCGCAGATCATTTCCTTGGTGGTGCTCTTACCCACACTACCGGTGACACCCACCACCTTCATGCCAATGCGCTGACGCTCGCCCCGGGCAATATCACCCAGCGCAATACGGGTATCCGGCACCACGATGGCAGGGATATCCCCCATCGGGCGGGTGCACAGAACCGCCGCTGCGCCCTTTTCCATGGCCATAGGGATAAAATCATGTCCATCCCGTTGCCCCTGGAGCGCCACGAACAGCTGTCCCGGCTGTATGTTTCGGGAATCATTATTAGCGCCGAGGAAGGTTAACTCGGCATATTTTTCATCGATCTGACCGCCGCACCATTGGGCGGCCTGGCGCAATGTGATCGTACCCATGTGTTACCTCTTTCCCTGCAGATAAGCGGCAACTTCCTCCCGCTCATCCAGATGGTGCTTAACACCATTGATTTCCTGGTAGGTTTCATGACCCTTTCCAGCCAGTACTATTATATCATCTTTTCTACCAATGTCCATGGCATATTCGATGGCTTTTCTTCGATTTTCAATAATTTTATAGGTGCCGACCCCTTCTTCCACACCAGCAACAACATCCCGGATGATGGCAGCAGGGTCTTCAGTGCGGGGATTGTCGGAGGTAATGATGGCTATGTCGGAAAGCTCCACACCAATTCGGCCCATGATAGGACGCTTGATGGGATCCCGGTCGCCGCCGCAGCCGAACACCGCAATCAGCCGCCCCTTACAAAAATCCCGTACAGAGTGCAAAACATTCTCCAACCCATCGGGGGTGTGAGCATAGTCAATCAGCACGGTGTAGTCCTTGCCGGGAGTGGGTACCACCTCGATACGCCCCTTCACGCCCCGCACATAGGTTAGCGCCTGGGCAGCCTGTGCCAAATCCAGCCCCAGCGCCTTCACAATACCCAACACCGACAGAGTGTTGTACACCGTGAACCGACCGGGGATGGGCATGGTAATATCGTAGCAAATACCATCAGATACCGCTGTCAAGTCGATACCATCTGCCTTCAGCTGCAAATGCCGGACGTAAATGCCCGCTTCTGCCTTAGCAGAGGTAGTCACTATCGGACAGCTTGCCAGCCGACCCATGCGTTCGAACCACGCATCGTCCAGGTTCAGCACCGCAGCGTCGCAGCGGGCAAACAGCTGCGCCTTGGTATCGCAGTAATTTTCCATGGTCTTATGAAAATCCAGGTGATCCTCGGTCAGGTTGGTAAAGGCCGCCACATCAAAGCGTACACCACCCACCCGATTCAGGGCAATGGCATGAGAAGACACCTCCATGATGGCATACTTACAGCCTGCATCCCGCATCCGGGCAAACAGCCCCTGCAGCTCAAAGCTCTCCGGGGTTGTGCGCTCGGTGGGAATCACCTCGTCACCAATCTGATTCTCCATAGTGCCAATCAGACCCGCTTTGCAGCCAGTCATGCGCTCCAGTACCTGCTTGAGAATCAGCGTGGTGGAGGTCTTGCCATTGGTGCCGGTGACGCCGATCAGGGTCATGCTTTCCGCCGGGCGGTCATAGAAATTGCGTCCAATCAGCGCCAGCGCCAGCCGGTCATCCTCTACCAGAATGTAAGGGACCTCCTCTTTCGGCATTTTCGCCGTGACCACAGCGCAAGCGCCCTTCTCCATCGCCATAGGGATGAAGCGGTTGCCGTCGGCGGCAAAGCCGGAAATGGCAACAAACAGGCCACCGGGGGTCACCTTGCGGGAATCGTAGGCCACCGCCGAAATTTCCATATTCAAATCAGCTTTAGCTTCCAGAATCACAACATCCTGCAACAAATCACACAATTTCATCGTTCCAGCTCCTTTTGCGGCGCTATACGCCGGCCTTGGTATCGGTAAATTCTACTTTTATAGTGGTTCCCGGAGGTACCTTTGTCCCCGCCGCGACACTTTGGCTTGTGGCCAGGATTTTGGGCTCAACGGAAATATTGCCGGTGACCAGAATATACAGCCCCAGTTGCCCCGCCGCCGCACTAACCTGTTGGCGGTTCATCCCCGCAAAATCCGGTACCTCCACCAGCTCCTCCGGCGGTGCATCCCCAAAGTACAGCAAAATCTCACTTCCGCCTGGTACGGCATTGCCAGGAGCCGGAATTTGGGCAGTCACCTGGTCCTGAGTGCCGATAATGGTAGCGGTTAAGCCGTTCTTCTTCAGCCAGGCCTTTGCCTGGTCGGCGGTCATACCGGTCAAATCCGCCATCACCACAGTCTTACCTGCCGTATCCTTCTCGGAGAAGGACTGCCGCACCCCCAGGTAGGGCAAAATATCCGCCATCACCGCCCCCACTGTGGGAGCCGCCATGACGCCACCGGAAATATACATCCCCGTATCTCGGGATGGGGTATCCAGTGCTACTAATACAATATACTCCGGATTGTCCATGGGCGCAATCCCCACAAATGATACGATTTTATCCAGCACACGCTGGCCATTCTCATCGAAAACGTCAATTTTTTCACTGGTCCCGGTCTTTCCCCCGATGGAAAATCCGGCAACCGAGGCATTTTTTGCCGTCCCCTCGGTGACCACGCTCTCCAACAGCTGGCACATGATTTTGGAAGTCTCCGGCTTAATAACCTGCCGCACCACCGTTGGATTCTGCCGCAGGACAGTTTTCCCCTGGGCATCCACAACCTCCGAAACGATGTACGGCTCCATCAAATTCCCTCCGTTGACCACCGCCGCAATGGCTCGAACCAGCTGCAAAGGCGTGATTTTGAAGGTCTGACCGAAGGAGCCGGATGTAAGGGAAGCCGTGCCCCATTTATCAGTATCAGTCACCAGAGCCTTATCGAAGAAAACGCCCTTGCTCTCCCCTGCCAAATCGATGCCGGTCTTTTCCAATACACCGAAATTGCAAACATAATCATAAAACCGCTCTCCACCCATTTTCAGAGCGATGTGAGCAAAGGCAATGTTGCAGGAATTCTGCAGCGCCTGGGGAGTCTTCTCCGCCCCGTGTCCCGCGGATTTCCAGCAATGTAAAAGCTGAGCGCGTCCCGGAATATGTTCCGCTCCACCGCAATGGAAATTGGTATTCAAATCAATAGCTCCGCAGTCCAGCGCCGCCGCCATAGTCAGCACCTTGAAGGTAGATCCGGGCTCATAGCCATCGGACAGCACCCGGTTGCGCCATTGCTTCAGCCGGGACGCATTCAGCGCCTCTTTGTAGGTCGCCAGCCCCTGCTGATACTGCTCGCTCCCCTCCGGGAAGGATAAGTATCGCTGTTTCAGCTCCTCCACCGCCGCCTGGGCCGTAGGGTCTGCAATCTCCAGGTAGTTGTTTGGATCGTAATTCCCCAATGTCGCCATGGCCAGAATTTCTCCGGTTTTTGCATTCATAACCAGACCAAAGGCGCCATTTTGCACGGCGTAGCGGTCAATAGCAGCTTGCATCTGCTTTTCCAGGCAAGCCTGCACCGTGGCATCCAGTGTCAGCACCACGTCACATCCGGGAATGGATGCCACATACCGCTCATAGGAAAAGGGCATATCCATCTCATTGTTACCCTTGGTAGTGATGACCTGCCCGGCAGTACCGGAGAGGTAGCTGTTGTAGGATGCTTCGATACCCTCGGAGCCAGTGTTGGAAGCGTTGGTAAAACCGATTACCTGGGCCGCCAATGTGCCGTAGGGATAGTACCGCTTGGAGCTGGGCTCCAGGTGGATGCCGCTGATGCTGTTTTTGTTGATGAACTCCCGAATTTGTGCCCCCACTTCCGGCTCCACCGCCGCCGCAATCTGCTTATAGCGCATGGTGGTATCTGCCGCCTGCTGAGCAACCCACTCCTCCGACAGGTTCAGAATTCCCCCTAATTTCCGGGAAATCATTGGAATATCCGCTTTGGATTGTCGCAACTCATGGGGATCCAGGTATACATTTTCCACACTGCGGGCACAGGCTAAAATATTCATATTGCGATCAAAAATAGTCCCCCGATTTGCGGTCACCGTAGTGATTCGGGTCTGATTTCGCAACGCAAGATTGGTGTAATATTCATGGTCTGCCACCATCAACCGATACATCTGTATCACCGTAGGCACAAAGGCCACCAGCGTAAACAGGGCCGTCAGCACCATGATTCTTCGGTGCTGACCGGAATCGGCTCGAATCCGGCGATATTCCTTCTTTCGTTTCGACAGCTTTCCCATAGCAACGCCCTTTCCCATTAGGTTAGAAATGGGCAGTAAGGGGAATCCCTCACTGCCCATGCAGTTCTATCCTAATTTTATTGGCCGGGATTGCCTTTATGCAAAAAGCTCCGTCATAAATGCCTTGAATTGCTCCCACGCAGACAATGTGGGCTCCTCCGCAGGAGGTGTGACCTGCATCTGAATCTGGGGCAGCTTGCCGGCGGGAACCATGCCCATTTCCTGCGCCTTCTGCTCCACATCCGTCAAGTCATAGCTGGACTCATATTTACTCTGCAGCTGAGCATTCTCCTGCCGCAGTTCGGCAACATATGCCTCCATCCGATTCGCCTCACTGTTGATGCTGCCCAGCTTAATCATACCGATTGCCATGGCAATCAGCATCACGCCGGCAACCAGCATGGCGCAAACAGAAATGGGGTCGATGCGAATCACCTTCCGCTGATCCCGGCGCACCTTGGGGCGAGCCTGGTTCTGAGTTTGGGGCTTATTGACCGAAGGACGACGCTCCAGCTCAATTTTACGGGCAGCAGAGCCGGACGTATAAAAGCGAACATATTGAATATCCGGTTGACGTGCCATTGATATCACTCCCTTAGTAATATGGGAAGAAGGTGCTACAACTTTTCGCATACTCGAAGCTTGGCGCTTCGGGCTCGGGGGTTGCGATCCAGCTCTTCCTGGCCGGATACGATAGGCTTACGGGTAATCAGCTTCACCTTGGGCTTCTTGCCGCAGATGCAAACCGGAAAATTGGGCGGGCAGGTGCAGCCCTTTGCCGCATCAGCCATGCCGTTTTTTACGATTCGGTCCTCCAGAGAGTGGAAGGTGATAATTGCCAACCGACCACCGGGATTCAGGCAGGGCACAGCATCACGCATGACCTTTTCCACGCTGCCCAGTTCGTCGTTGACAGCTATGCGAATGGCCTGGAAGCTGCGCTTTGCCGGGTGCTGCTTTTCCCGCAGGGCAGCAGAAGGCATGGCGCTTCGGATGACATCCACCAACTCTAAAGTAGTTTCGATAGGCTTTTCCGCCCGGCGGCGGCAGATGGCGGCGGCAATCTGGGGCGCATAACGCTCCTCGCCGTAGTCGTAAAGGATTCGCTTCAGTTCCTCCTGGGGCCAACTGTTAACCACCTCATAAGCGCTCAGCGCATCCTCATTATTCATTCTCATATCCAGCGGGGCATCGGCCATATAGGAAAAACCTCTGGCACCGTCATCCAACTGGGGTGACGAAACACCCAAATCCAGCAAGATGCCGTCCACACCCGGAATGTTCAGCTCCTGCAGCACAGAAGCGATTTCGCAGAAATTGGAGTGAACCAGAGTTACCCGGTCCATATAGGGTGCCAGCCGCTCCCCAGCAGCCTTCAACGCCACCGGGTCCCGGTCGATGCCGATGAGCCGACCGGTGGTCAGCCGCTTGGCAATCTGGCTAGAGTGACCCGCGCCGCCCAAAGTGCCATCCACATAGATACCATCAGGGCGAATATTCAACGCATCGATGCACTCCTCAAGCAAAACGGAGACATGATAAAACTCACTCATAGCCCAATCGCCTCCAGAGAAGCCAGCAGCTTTTCGGGGGTCAAATTCTCCAGCTCGAAGGCAGCGTATTCGTTGGCGTCCCAAATTTCCGCCTGACCGGCTCGACCCACGATGACCACTTCCCGGTCGATGCCGGCATAGTCCAGCAGGTTCTGGGTCAGCATGAACCGGAACTGTTTATCGGGGGTGCACTCGGTGGCATTGATGAAAATCAGGCTGGTGGCCGCACCACGCTGAGAGATGGGCAAGGCATTGTAATTGGTCTGGAGGGTCTGCCAATCCTCGGCAGTATACACCGTGAGGCACCGATGACCACAGTTGACACCCAGCGTCACGAAGAAGTCCTCGCCCAGCTCACTACGAAGCTTCGCAGGGACAAAAAGACGGTTCTTGTCGTCCAGCTTTGCGGGATATTTACCAATCATTGCGCCTCACCTCCTCCATTTTGCTCCACTTTTACTCCATTTTGCTCCACTTGCTTACAGTATAACTGTTTGTTTCAAAAAAATCAATCTTTTTCACCAAATTTTTTCGAATTTTTTTGGAAAAATAGTAGATTTTTTCTTATTGGAACGTTTGTTTTCAATTTTGGGTAAAAACATGAGAAAAAAGTTGCAAAAAGGATTGCAGCGTACCATAAAAAGGCTATTCTGTCATATCTTTTTCAGCTGGTAAACTCCAGCACACCATCCCGGTAGGTACCACGGATGACTGTTGGTTTTTTGCTCTGCTTCAGCAAAATCGTTGCCAGAGGACCCTCCACCTCGTCCTGCACCATCCGTCGCAGACTCCGGGCACCGGCTTTTTTGCCACACCGGCAGCCCAAATCATGCGCCAGCTCCTCCGGCAATTGCAGTTCAATGCCCATTTGATCCAGTCGCGCCTGCACCTCCCGCAGGTACTTCCAGGCGATAGCATCCATGGCGCCCGCGCCCAGGGGCTCAAAACACACAATTTGATCCACCCGCCCCAAAAATTCCGGCGAAAACGCTTGCCGCAGAGCGCCGTCCATCTCTCCTGCCCGCCCCGCCGGACGGAAGCCCAAGCCTTCCCCTTTCAGCTCTGCGCCGATGTTGGAGGTCATGACTACAATGGTATTTTTGAAGCTGACCCGCCGGCCGGTGGAATCGGTCAATTCCCCCTCCTCCATGATTTGTAGCAGAATCCCCGCCACATCCCGGTGCGCTTTCTCCAATTCGTCAAGCAGCACCAGGCAGTACGGCCGGCGGCGCACCGCCTCCGTGAGCTTACCGCCATCCTCGAAGCCCACATAGCCCGGAGGTGCGCCGATGAGCCGGGATACCGAATGCTTTTCCATATACTCCGTCATATCCAGCCGAATCAGTGCATCCCGAGCACCGAACAGCTCCTCCGCCAGCACCCTGCACAGCTCCGTCTTGCCCACCCCAGTGGGTCCGGTGAAGAGCAGGGAAGCAATGGGTCGGTTGCCATCCCGCACACCGCTGTAGCCCCGACGCACTGCCTCCGCCACACCACGGACGGCTTGATTCTGCCCCACTACCCGGGCGGATAGCACCGCCTCCAGGTTGAGCAACCGCTCCCGCTCTCCTGCGGTCAACCGCCCAACAGGAATCCCCGTCCGGGCAGACACGGCCCACGCCACATCCACCCCTGTCACCGCCCGGCTTCGCCGTCCCTCACCGCCTCGGGCAGAAATTCTCTGCATCTTGTCCCGAAGTTCCGCCGCCCGTTCATAGCGGCACTCCCGAACCGCATCCTGCAATTCCTGCTCAAGCTCCTGGCGCGCCGCGCCCTTTCCCTGGTGCAGCTCCTCCATCCGAGCCCGTGCAGCCCCTTCGTCAAGCAAGTCAATGGCCTTATCCGGTAAAAACAACTCCGGCAAATACCGCACCGACAGCCGCACCGCCTCTTTCATGGCCTCGTCGGTGATGCGAATGTGATGGTGCCGCTCCAGACCGGGCTTGAGCCCCTTCAAAATGGTCAAGGTCGTCTCCTTACTTGGCTCCTCCACCATAACCGGGCGGAACCGCCGCTCCAGCGCCGGATCTTTTTCGATATACTTCCGGTATTCCGTCAAGGTCGTGGCGCCCAGCATCTGCAGTTCTCCCCGCCCCAAAGCGGGCTTAAAGATGTTCGCCGCGTCGATGGCCCCCTCCGCTGCGCCGGCGCCTACGATGGTGTGCATTTCATCCACAAACAAAATCACATCCCCGCAGCGGCGTATTTCCGCCAGCACATCCCGAAGCCGCTCCTCGAATTCTCCCCGGTACTTGGTCCCCGCCACCAGGTTCGCCATGTTCAGGCTCACCAGCTTTTTCTCCTTCAGCTGGGGTGGCACACTTCCCATGGCCATCCGCTGGGCAAGCCCCTCAGCAATGGCGGTTTTGCCCACACCGGGCTCTCCAATCAGGGCAGGATTATTCTTATTCTTTCGGCTCAGGATGCCGATTACCATGTCAATCTCCCGCTCCCGCCCAATCACCGGCTCCATATCCTGGGCCTTTTCAATTAAATCCACACTGAATTGCTCCAATAATTTCGTAGGGCTTCCCTCCTTATTCCGCTTCGCCGGTTCTCCAATCCCGGCAGATAAGTATTCCAATGTTTTGGTAAACAGCCAATCCGGATCAGACCCACACAAGCACAGCAAAATCTGCGCCCGGGTATTCTGCCGGCGCAGAAGAGCCAGCAAAACATGCCCCGGCTCCACCAATCGGCTCCCTAACGCCATCGCTTCTACAGCGGACTGTTTCAGAATATGCGCCGCTCCCGACGAAAGCCCTTGAGGCAAGGGTAAATCCGGAGTTCCTATACCAAAGCATTCCCGCATCACTCCCAACAGCCGCCCAGGCTCTATCCCTTCCCGCCGCATTAGCAGGCCCAGCCACCCAGTCTCCTGGGAAAGCGCCAACAAAAGATGGGCTGTACCCACATAACTGTGTCCCAATCCTCTGGCCTGACGTCCCGCAGCCAGCAGCAGCTCCGTGGTCCGGCTGTCATATCGCATGGCTCTCCCTCCCTTTAGAGGGTGATTCTCCCCGGCGGTAAGTAAAAATATACGAGTATTTGTAAAAAAGGAATTGCATTTTCAAAAAACCGTGCTAGAATAGATGTACGGCGCAAAAACGCCGTGCAAAACATATATGGAGGTAAAATCATGGCTTTCAATATCACCGATGCTTGCGTCAAGTGCGGCGCCTGTGCCGACAACTGCCCCGTCGAGGCTATCTCTGAGGGCGAGGACAAGTACGTCATCGATGCCGATGTTTGCGTCAGCTGCGGCGCCTGCGCCGACAACTGCCCCGTTGAGGCTATCGAGGAAGGCTGATTCTTTTTTGGATCCGCAAGTGGCCTGCGCGCTGGTTACCGGTCGCGCAGGCCTTTTTTCATTTAGGAGTAGCCTATGGAAATTCTCCCGAACGGCTTGACGCTGGACATTCCGGCAGATGCCTTTCCTCTAAGCACGGATTCCATCCTGCTGGCGGACTTTGTGCGCCCCAAACCGGATACCAAGGTTCTGGATTTGGGTTCCGGCTGCGGCACCTTAGGGCTTCTGCTCTGCGCTCAGAGCCGGTGCTCTATCACCGGTATTGAACTTAATCCCTCCGCCCACCTGGCAGCGCTGGCTAATATCCGGCGTAACGCCCTGGAGCACCGCATCCATAGTATATGCGGCGATGTGCGGGAATTGAACCAACTTGTCCCCCCTGGGAGCTATGAAATTTGCCTGTCCAATCCGCCATATTTCTCCGGCGGTCCGGTCAGTCAGAGCCACCCCACCGCCCGGTGCAGCGACAATTGCTCCCCTGAGGAGCTGTTTCAAGGGGCAGCCTGGGCGCTGAAATACGGCGGGGATTTTTTTCTTGTCCACAAGCCGGAAATGCTGGCGCACCTATGCGGCTGCGCCGTAAAAGCCGGGTTGGAGCCCAAGCGTCTGCGACTGGTACGTCACCGTGAAAACGGCCCCGTTACATTGATTCTGCTTTCCTGCCGCAAGGGTGGCAAACCGGGACTTATCTGGGAAGACCGATGCCTTTACAGCGCCGAGGGACGCCCTACCCCTTACTTCAAAGAACTTTACCACATTCAGGAGTGATACCATGGCCGGAATGCTTTATTTGGTCCCCACCCCCATCGGCAATTTGGGGGATATATCGATTCGCTGCCGCCAGACCTTGGAGGATGCGGACTTCATTGCCGCCGAGGATACCCGGGTGACGCTGAAGCTGCTGAACCATCTGGGCATTAAAAAAAGCCTTGTCAGCTACTACGAGCATAACAAGGCCGTAAAAGGTAATTTTATTGTGGACCGGATTTTAGCCGGCGAGACCTGTGCGCTGGTGTCCGATGCCGGCAGCCCCGCCATATCTGATCCCGGCGAGGATTTGGTGAAGCAGTGTGCCGAGGCCGGTATTACAGTCTGCGCCATCCCCGGTCCCTGTGCTGTCATCACCGCTCTGAGTATTTCCGGGCAGAGCACCGGGCGGTTCTGCTTTGAGGGCTTCCTGTCCACGGCGAAAAAGAGCCGCCGGGAGCATTTGGATTCACTGGTCAGCGAAAGCCGCACTATGATTTTTTACGAAGCCCCCCACAAGCTGCTATCTACCCTGGAGGACATGGCCGCAGTCTTCGGTCCGGAGCGCCCCATCAGTCTGTGCCGGGAGCTTACCAAGCTCCACGAGGAAGTGGTTCGCACCACCCTGGGGGATGCAATTGAGAAGTACACCGCCAATGCTCCCAAGGGCGAATTTGTACTGGTGGTCGCCGGCGCACCGGAGCAACACAAAGAGGAAGCCACCGCTGAGGATGCCATTGCCCGGGTGCGGGCGCTGATGGAGTCCGGCATTAGTCGCAAGGATGCCATCCGCCAAACCGCCCTGGAACTGAATCTGCCGAAAAACGTCGTTTACGACGCGGCACTTCACATGGATGAATAAAAAACAGAGCTGTTGCATTTACTGCAACAGCTCTTTCTTTTCTTTACATATTGGCCAGCTTTTTAGCGCAATCACGGCAAACATTCTTGCCGTTGTAGCTGATCATACCGTAAGAAGAATCGCAGAAGATACAGGAAGGCTCAAACTTCTGGAGTACGATTTTGTCACCATCCATGTAGATTTCCAGCTCATCCCGCTCCGCAATATCCAACGTGCGTCTAATCTCGATGGGCAACACAATTCTACCCAGCTCGTCCACCTTACGAACGATACCCGTTGACTTCATATAGTAGTCCCTCCTTTATATATATGGATTATCTCAAACGATTCTTGTCTTCGACAATTAACGTCTGATTTTTTATATCATCATTATAAACTGTCTTTTCTTCCCTGTCAAATCTTTTTTTCGATTTTATACAGTTTTCTGTACGATTTACGTATTATTTCTTAGGATTAATCATATGTTCGTCATTATTGGAGGGGTTTGCTTGTTGTTAAGTTGGATTTGGATGGTAATCACCGGACTTTCCATAACTGTATCGATGATTACAGGCTCCCAATCATCGCTTGCCGGAGCGGCGGCCCAAGGCGCCCAGTCCGGCATTACCCTGTCCATTAGCATGGCAGGATCCGTGTGCCTGTGGTCCGGGGTTGCTAAGCTGATGGAGCGAATTGGTTTAACCGACAAGCTGGCAAGGCTTCTTCGCCCGGTGCTGAGCCGTCTCTTCCCCGGAACCCGCCGGGATCCTGCCTTGGCCAGGGATTTGAGTGCTAACGTCTGTGCCAACATTCTGGGACTGGGCAACGCCGCCACACCTATGGGAATCCGAGCCGCTCGGCGGATGGTTTGCCCGGAGCACCCCCATATCGCCAGCGATGAAATGTGCAGGCTTATCGTGCTGAACACCGCCTCAATCCAACTAATCCCCGCCACCGTGGCGGCACTGCGAAGCACCTTGGGCTGTGCCTCTCCCTTTGACATTCTGCCGGCGGTATGGGTGACCAGTATTTGTTCCGCCGGACTGGGACTCACCGCCGCCGTGGTGCTGGGAAAGCTGTGGCGACATGACTGATTATCTGGTTCCCCTACTGCTGTTTTTCACCTGCGCCATTGCCCTGCACAAAAAAGAGGATGCCTACGGCTTGATGCTGGAAGGCGCCCAGGAAGGGCTACGGTTGGTGATTAGTTTAATCCCCACCCTGGTTCTGCTATTGACTGCGGTGACCATGCTCCGTGCCAGCGGCGGCATTCAGGTCCTCAGCAATTGGTGCGCCCCAGTTTTCCATTTCTTTGGCATCCCTCCGGAATGCGCTATGTTGGTGCTGATCCGTCCCATCAGCGGCAGTGCCGCCTTGGCAGTTGGTGCAGAGCTCATGGGTAACTACGGGGTGGATTCTCTGATTGGGCGCACCGCCGCCGTCATGCTGGGCTCCACAGAAACTACCTTTTACACCATCAGTGTGTATTTCGGGGCCGCCGGCATCAAACGTACCCGATATACCGTGCTTGCCGCCTTGATTGCGGATTTCGCAGGCTTTTTCATGGCCTCCGCTGCAGTCAGATGGTTGATGTAAGACAGATAAATGATCGTTTACGTTATTAGGATATCGTAGGGCGGGGGGCTTGTTCCCGCTCTACTGCACGATAAATGCATGTTTAGCGGTGTAATCACAAGTGTGTCATTGCTATACGATTTGCAGAACCGTTCGTTACCGAGTGTACCCAATGGTGTGGGATTACCGCCTGTGTAGGTGACGCGATTTGCCGCGAGCCATGCCCGTAAACAATCATCTACCACCCCATCTGCAAAATAAATCCCGACAGAGCAGCTCTGTCGGGATTACTTACGCATTATTTCGCCTTCACATCCAGGTGATACTCCACCACACCGCCGGCACTTTGCTCAATGTCGATACCGTAGGTCAAGTCCACCGTGCCCCCCTGCTCCGTCAGCTGATATTCCAGCCGAGTGGCGCAGACAGTAATCAACAATGCGCCGAACTCCATACGATACAACGACTCGTGCATCACACCCACCTGAAACACCATCTCAGACTGGAGCTTTCCGGTGCGGGTCAAAGTCACTCTACCCCCTTCAAGACGGAAACAGGTAGTAACCCCCTCCAGCCCGGTCAAGTCGCTTTCCAAATAGCACAGGCTCCAGCCGCCGGGAATCTGTTCCAGGGTCCCCTCGGTGACCAACTCAATAATCTCCGGATCCTGTCCCTCGTAAAACTGCTTACCGCAGATGCTCAAAACAACGCTACGCTTCATTACGCCTCCATCGCCAACTTAAGCAGCTGGTCAATCAGTTCGCTATAAGGAATACCGCTGGCGTCAAACAGCTTGGGGTACATAGAAATAGAAGTAAAGCCCGGCAAGGTGTTGATTTCATTGAAGACCACCCGCTCATCATCGAAGGTGACGAAGAAATCCACACGGCTCAGGCCCTGGCAACCGATGGCGCTGTAAATCTTCACCGCCGCCTCCCGAACCTGCTCGGCAACCGCTTCGCTGATGCGGGCGGGGATATAGGCCGTGGAGGTATCGGTGACGTACTTCGCCTCGTAATCGTAGAAATCCGCACCGGAATCGATTTCCCCACAGACGGAGGCCATAGGATTGGCATTGCCCATGACGGCAACCTCCACTTCCCGACCCCGAATGAACTCCTCAACCAACACCTTGTCATCGTAAATCGCCGCATCCTTCAGCGCCTGGATCAGCTTCTCCCGATCAGGTGCCTTAGACACGCCCACGGAGGAACCGGTGCCGGAGGGCTTGACGAACATAGGATAAGCGAAACGACTCTCCAGGGTATCCAGCGTTTGCTCCAGACGGGCATCCAAATCGCCCCGGCGCACCAGGTGCCAGGCAGCCTGGGTCACGCCAGCCTTATCCGCTACCAGTTTAGTCAGCGTTTTGTCCATAGACACCGCAGAAGCAGAAATATGGGGACCCACATAAGGAATACCCGCCAACTGCAGCAAACCCTGCATGGCGCCGTCCTCACCGTTCTCGCCATGGAGCACAGGGAACACCACATCGATGGGCTGGACCGACACACCGCCATCCACAAATTTCAGCAGGCCCTGACCCCGCACGGGCGAAATGGCTGCCGGGCAATTTTCGGGACACTCCAGCCACTTTTCATCGGGCAAAAGACTATAATCCTTGCCTCCAAAGAGAATCCACTTTCCTTTCAGGGTGATGCCCACAGGGAAAATCTCATATTTATCAGCGTCCATATTCTTCAGCACACTTTCCGCAGAGCGCAGGGAAACCGCATGCTCCGGGCTCATGCCGCCAAACAGAACGCAAACATTCAACTTACTCACAAAGATCGCCTCATTCATTATTTTATTTGAAAAATCTGTTTCTTATGGTATAATGGCAGCCAGAAAGGAGCTGTCAGCATGCAACTTGATTTGACTGCAAAGGAATTCCGCCGACTGTTGGATTTGGTTTACATCGGCAACTGGGTGCTCAACTCCATCCGGGGCGAGGACCGGTTCGCTGATTATGATGATTTGGAAAGCAAGCTCTTCGGACTGTGCCGTAGCCACCGCATGGATACGCTGGTGGAAGATTGGGAAGGTATCAGCGTCCCCTCCCGGGCCTATGCCGAAGGCGGCATCCACGAGGCCATCGCCGTTTACGAGGATGCGGTATTTTACGAAATTCTCGCCGAGGAGCTCTCCCGACGGGACATGGATTACCCCGAAATCACCGAGGAAAACTACGGAGAAATCATGGACCGGATGAACGGCTACATGGAAGAATTCCGGCTGTCCGGTGTGGACAAGCTGGTATTGGAGGACGGCAGATAAGGCCGTCCTCTTTTACTTTTCATTAAATCAAAGCTTCGCCTGCCCGATAAATGTCGCCGGCGCCCACGGTCAGAATCACATCCCCCTCCTGGGCGATGGAGCGCAGGTACTCGGTAACCTCCGGCAGAGTCTGGCAGTACACAGAGCCGGGAATCAGCGCCTGGATATCCTTGGAGGAAATGCCAATGTCATTGCGCTCCCGGGCAGCATAAATCTCCGCCAACACCAGCACGTCAGGCTTGCTCAATTCCCGAACGAAATCGTGGAACAGCGCCTTGGTACGGGTGTAGGTATGGGGCTGGAACGCAACAATAATGCGCTTGTAATGCATGGATCGCACCGCATCAAAGGTGGCGGCCAGCTCACCGGGATGGTGGGCATAGTCATCATACACATCCGCGCCGTTGCACTTACCCTTGAACTGGAGTCGGCGGTCTGCGCCGGTGAAGGTCGCCAACCCCTCTGCTACAGCCTGACCGGGAATACCCAGCTTCCATGCCGCCGCAGCGGCACCCAGAGCATTGAGCACATTGTGCCGCCCCAGCACCTGCAGATTCAGATGGCAGTACACCTCTCCATCGCAAACCACGTCGAAGTGGCGCCAGTCGTCGGATACATTCACCGCCCGCACCCGGTTCTTTTCGCCAAAACCGAAGGCAATGTACTCCATCCCCTCAAGGGTCTCCACGGTATTGGCATCGTCGCCATTGGCGATGATGCAATCGGTGGCCAGTTCCGCAAACTGATGGAAGGACTGCTCAATTTCCTTCAGGTCCTTGAAATAGTCCAGATGATCTTCTTCAATATTCAGAATCACCGCCAGCGTGGGGCAGAAATTCAAAAAAGAATTGCAGTACTCACAGCTCTCCAGCACGATGGCATCGCCATGACCCACCCGATGACCGGCATGGAGCATGGGAAGATAGCCGCCAATCATCACCGTTGGATCCCACTGAGCCGCCATGAGGATATGGGTCATCATGGATGTGGCAGTGGTCTTGCCATGGGTGCCGGAGATGCAGATGGCGTGCTTATAAGCCTGCATAATCACGCCCCAAGCCTGAGCCCGCTCAAAAATAGGGATACCCGCCGCCCGAGCAGCCTGGATTTCAGGATTATCATTGTGGGCAGCAGCAGTACGGATGATGCAATCCGCACCGGCGATATTTTCTGCCCGGTGACCGATTTCCACATGGATTCCCTGACGAATCAACTCGTCGGTGGAAACGGAAGAATTCATATCAGAGCCCGTTACAATCAAGCCCATCCCCTTCAGCACCAAACCCAGCGGGCGCATAGACACGCCGCCAATGCCCACCAGATGCACACGGCGTCCGGGCTGAATGTACTGCTTGACCGCCTCGTTACGATTAACCATATATCACAACATCCTCCGATGCAATTGAATCTTTAACTTATATATTATATATCGTATTTCTATATTTTACAACTGGTATTCCGCACAAAATGCAAAAATTGCCCCCTGTTTCGATTTGACCAGTCTGATAGAAACACAAGGGCTTATCGGCAAAGAACCCAGAGCCTGGCGGGCTCTGGGTTCTTCTCAATCCTCGGGGAAAATTTTTTCCATGCAATACTTAATGATTTGCCGACGGGTAATGATACCGATAAAAGTATCCTTGTCATCCACCACGGGCACAAAATTCTGAGTGCTGGAACGCTCTATCAGCGCATGCATAGAGGTCGTAACCCGCACCGGCACATTGTCCTTCCGGCGAGAAATTTCCATAATCTTGCGGCTCTCAGCCTGACGGATATCCATATAACACATATTTTTTAGACCCCAGAGCAAATCACCCTCGGTCAGGGTACCCCGGTACTCTCCCCGGCGGTTCAGAATCGGCAGAGCCGCATAGCCGGCGGACTCCATTTTCTCCAGCGCCTGCCGGAGGGTATAATCGTCATACAGATAGGCGCACATGGCCTTGGGCGTAAGGAAAAATAAAATATTGTTCATTGCCTGCTCCTTTTCGCTCTAATGAGAAGTGGTCAACTCTGCTCCATTGCTATTATAGCATAGTTTCCCGGAGAAAGCATGCAAAATTATTGTAAACAAAGCCAAATGGGTGCCGAATTTTTCAGCACCCATTTGTATAGTTTGCACAATCAGTAGTTAATCTTGAAGGGCGTGCAATCCAGCGTAGCGAAGTAGTCCTCAGGGCGCTCCGCGCGACGAATCAACTGGAAGCTGCCGTCCTCCTTCAGCAGAACCTCTGCGGAACGGAGCTTGCCGTTGTAGTTGTAGCCCATAGCATGACCGTGCGCGCCGGTATCGTGGATGGCCACAATGTCGCCCACTTCAATAGCAGGCAGGCTGCGCTCGATGGCAAACTTGTCATTATTCTCGCACAGGCCACCGGTCACGTCATAAACATGATCCAGAATGGAATCTTCCTTACCCAACACAGTGATGTGGTGGTAAGCGCCGTACATGGCAGGACGCATCAGGTCAGCGGCGCAGGCATCCAGACCCACATACTCCCGGTAAATGTGCTTCTGGTGCAGGACGGTTGCAATCAGGTGACCATAGGGAGCCAACATAAACCGACCCAGCTCCGTGAAAATGGCCACATCACCCATACCGGCGGCAGTCAGAATCTGCTCATAGCGCTGGCGCACACCTTCGCCGATGATGCCGATGTTGCAGCAGGGCTGTTCAGGACGGTAGTCCACGCCGATACCGCCGGACAAGTTCACGAAAGCAATGTGAGCGCCGGTGGCATTATGCAGCCGCACCGCCAGGCGGAACAGCTGGGAAGCCAGCTCGGGATAATACTCATTGGTGGTGGTGTTGGAGGCCAGGAAAGCATGGATGCCGAAATGCTTGACACCCAGCTTCATCAGCCGGTTGATGGCACCGGCCATCTGATCCTCGGTCATGCCGTACTTAGCATCCCGGGGCATATCCATGATGGTATTGCTGATGGTAAAAGAACCGCCGGGGTTATAGCGCAAGCAAATGGTATCGGGCAGGTTGCCGCCGGAAATCTGCTCCAGAAAGTCCACGTGAGTGGCATCGTCCAGGTTGATGTACACGCCCATGTCGTAGGCCTTCTTCATATCCTGCTCCGGAGTCACATTGGAGGAGAACATCACATCCTTGCCGGTAGCACCTACCGCCTCAGCCAGCAGCAGCTCGGTGTAGCTGGAACAGTCGCAGCCGCAGCCCTCTTCCATGAGAACCTGCAGGATGTGGGGGTTGGGAGTGGCCTTCACAGCAAAATACTCCCGGAAACCCTTGTTCCAGGCAAAGGCTGCCTTCAGTGCCCGGGCGTTGGCACGGATGCCCGCCTCGTCATAGACATGGAAAGGGGTAGGAATCTGCTGTGCGATTTCCTTCGCCTTTTCCAGTGTGATAAACGGTGTCTTCTTCATAATTTTTCCCTCTTTACAATTAAAATGCCCCATGTCAGTAGACAAAGGGCATAGACAGTCGATACGCCCCACGTCAGCACTCCACCCGAAATTGGGTGACAGTTCTGCACATATTCTGTGCAGCCCCAGAAAACGACGTTTGGCACCGCTCGTTTTCTTCGGCGCGATTCCCTTTCGGACTCCGGCAATTGCCAAACCGAAGCTTACTGATGAAGCACGCAACCTCAGCCATGGTTTCTTATGGAATTGTAGTTGAAAACCTCCGATTTGTCAACATTTTTTTCATATTCTACTGACATTTCTACCGCCAGTAGACGAGCTTCACAAAAAATTAGCTACCATTCTACTGATTCTTGTGCTATAATGACTCCATTCCTAAGAAAGGCGGACCCCTATGAAAAAACGAACCAAGCTTTCCGAGCGTACCCTGCCCAACTATTACAAGGGCGAGGAAATCATGAACATGGTCACCCATATTGTCGGCGGCGCATTGGGCATTGCGGTGCTAACGCTATGCGTCATCTTTGCCGCCTTAAACGGCAACGTCTACGGTGTGGTTGGCTCAGCCATTTACGGCGTCACTATGATTGCCATGTACTGCCTGTCCAGCATCTATCACGGGCTGCGTCCCGGCACGGGCAAGAAGGTTTTGCAGGTGCTCGACCACTGCACCATCTATTTTCTGATTGCCGGCACCTATACAGTGATATCGCTCTCGACTCTGCGCAGCGCTTATCCCCTGCTGGGCTGGGGAATGTTCGGCTTTCAGTGGGCTCTGACAGCGCTGTGCGTCACATTGAATGCCATCGACCTGAAGAAATATCGGATTCTCTCCTATACCTGCTACATTCTCATGGGCTGGGCGATTCTGCCCTTTGTAAAGCAGACCATCGATGTGCTGACCATGCCGGGCTTCATGCTTCTGCTCAGCGGCGGCATCAGCTACTCCATTGGTGCCATTCTCTATGGCATCGGCTCCAAGAAGCATTGGATGCACTCGGTGTTCCATATTTTTGTAGTGCTGGGCAGCCTGCTGCAGTTCCTGTGCATCCTGTTTTATGCGCTGTAACCCCCTTTTCAAAAACCAAAAAACGTGGTATAATAAAATATATTACAAAAATGGAGGAATTACCCATGTCTAACAAATACGCTGGCACCCAAACCGAAAAGAACCTGATGGCTGCCTTCTCCGGCGAGTCCGAGGCTCGCAACAAGTACACCTACTTCGCATCCAAGGCCAAGAAGGAAGGTTACGAGCAGATTGCCGCCCTTTTCTTGAAGACCGCAGACAACGAAAAAGAGCATGCAAAGCTCTGGTTCAAGGAGCTGGAGGGCATCGGCAACACCGCTGAGAATCTGGTAGCCGCCGCCAACGGCGAGAACTACGAGTGGACCGACATGTATGCCGGCTTCGCCAAGACCGCCGAGGAGGAAGGCTTCCCCGAGCTGGCAGAGAAGTTCCGCCTGGTTGCCGCCATCGAGAAGCACCATGAGGAGCGCTACCGCGCCCTGCTGAAGAATGTGGAAACCGCCCAGGTCTTCGCCAAGAGCGAGGTCAAGGTTTGGGAATGCCGCAACTGCGGTCACATCGTCATCGGCACCAACGCCCCCGACCTGTGTCCCACCTGCGCCCATCCCCAGAGCTATTTCGAAATCCACGCTGAGAACTATTGATAAAAAACCGGGCGAAAGCCCGGTTTTTTTACATCATTGCAAGGGGCGAAGCTACACGGCAACCTCGTATGTTGACGCCCACTGCTCGTAGGGGTATCCGAATTTATGGTCTGGCTCGATTTAATCATAGTGTTGCTGCGGTCAAGCCCGCAGCAAGCGACCGTCCGAGGGACTGTCGCATTTAAATGGGTTCGAGCCATCGGCCACGGTGCAAAAAGAGCCAACCCCCAATGGGGTTGGCTCTCTTTGGTGCCGGTGGCCGGGCTCGAACCGGCACGGTGTCGCCACCGGTGGATTTTGAGTCCACTACGTCTACCAATTCCATCACACCGGCATGTGTGACTTGAGTATTATACTACACTTTTCCCAAAATAGCAAGTAAAACTTTTTAAATTTATTCGACCTGTTTTTCGGGCAATAAAAGAAACCGCTCCGGCGCTCCGGAGCGGTTTTGTGAGCATAAAGCAAGAGGGAATATTAATAGAACTTTCTCTTGTTCTTACGGGCAGCTTCAGACTTCTGCTTACGCTTCAGGCTGGGGCTGACATAATGCTCGCGCTTCTTGTACTCGGCGATAACGCCCTCCTTGGCGATGCTACGCTTAAAACGGCGCAGAGCGCTCTCCAGAGACTCGTTTTCCTTAACGCGAATTTCAGACATGGTTTTCCCTCCCTCCGATGGCATCCGGCTATTTCCAGGATGCTTTCAGGACCATATCGGCTTGACTATTATATGCGTTCCTTCGCCGAATGTCAAGCACTATTTCAAGAATGTGACGGATTTTTGGTAAAAATCACTTCACAATCAGGTTCACCAGCTTATTTTTGACCACAATAGTCTTCACAATAGCGCCGCCGTTCTTCTCCAGGAAGCGGGCAATCTTGTCATCAGCCAGCACGTTGGCAACAACCGCATCGTTATCCAAATCCGCTGCCATAACCACAGTACCACGCATTTTACCGTTGACCTGGACAGCCAGAGTGACCTCGGAATCCTTGCACTTCTCCTCAGAATAGACAGGCCAGGGCTCGTAAGCGATGGTGTTGTCATGACCCATCAGCTGCCACAGCTCCTCGCCCACATGGGGAGTGATGCAGGAAATCATCTTGATGAAGCCCTCGGCATACTCTCTGGGGCAGGTGCCGTTCTTATAGACCTCATTGACAAAGACCATCATCTGGGCGATGGCAGTATTAAAGCCCAGCTGTTCAAAATCGGAAGTGACCTTCTTGACGGTCTGGTGATAGACCTTGGTCAGCTTGCCGTCATCGGCATCGGTGATGTTAGCAGGCTCGGAGAAGAAGTTCCAGACACGGTTGATGAACTTCCGGGCGCCGGCAACACCGGCAGAGGACCAGGGCTTGGAAACCTCCAGCGGGCCCATGAACATTTCGTACAGGCGCAGGGTATCGGCGCCGTATTCCCGGACGATATCGGAGGGGTTCACCACAAATTCGGGGAAACGCTTACCCATCTTGATACCGTTCTCGCCCAGGATCATGCCCTGATGCACCAGTTTCTTGAAGGGCTCCGCCACAGGGCTGATGCCCTGGTCGTGCAGGAACCGGGTCCAAATACGGGAATAAATCAGGTGACCAACTGCGTGCTCAGGGCCGCCAACGTACAGGTCGACAGGCAGCCAATGCTTCAGCAGCTCAGGATCGCACAGCGCGGTATCATTCTTAGGATCGATGTAGCGCATGAAGTACCAGGAGGAACCGGCGGAGCCAGGCATGGTGGAGGTTTCACGCTTGCCCACGATGCCGTCCTTATTGTAGTACTTCCAGTCCTCGGCATTCTCCAGGGGAGCTTGACCGCCCCGCCCCTTGTAGTCCTCCAGTACGGGCAGAACCACAGGCAGCTCAGAATCGGGCAGGAACACGGTCTCGCCGCTCTCGGTATATACGCAAGGAACGGGCTCGCCCCAATAGCGCTGACGGGCAAAAATCCACTCACGGAAGTGGTAATTGTTCTTCCGGCGGGCAACACCCATGACTTCCAGCTTGCAGGTGATGGCCTCCTTAGCCTCCTCCACGGTCAGGCCGGTGAACTCCTCGGAATTGACCAGCTTACAGCCCTTGCCCAGGTAGTCCTGCTTCTCGAAGGCGGATTCGGAAACGTCCCGGCCCTCAATGACCTGAATCATGGGAATATTATGGGCGATGGCATACTCAAAGTCACGCTGATCGTGGCTGGGGACCGCCATAACCGCGCCGGTGCCGTAGTTGCCCAGCACGAAATCGCCGATAAACACAGGCACTTCCTTGCCGTTAACAGGGTTGATGGCATAAACGCCCTTCAAGGGGCAACCGGTCTTGGTCTTGCTGGCATCGGTACGGTCGATTTCGCTCTTCTTGGCGGCCTCGGCGATGTAAGCCTTGACCTCATCAATGTTCTCCACCCGGTCCAACAAGGACTCAGTAATCTTGCCATCGGGGGCCAGTACCATGAAGGTGATGCCGTAGATAGTTTCAATGCAAGTGGTGTAGATAGAGAAGGACCCGCCGCCAACCAGCTGGAAATCCACCTCAACGCCGGTGGACTTACCAATCCAGTTGCGCTGAATTTCCTTGGTGGACTCAGGCCAGTCGATTTCCTCCAGCCCCTCCAGCAGCGCCTCAGCAAAGGCGGGCTGGTCAATGACCCACTGCATCATATTCTTCTTCACAACGGGATAGCCGCCACGCTCGGACTTGCCGTCGATGACCTCATCGTTGGCAAGCACTGTGCCCAGTGCTTCGCACCAGTTCACGGGCATCTCGATGCGCTTGGCATAGCTGGCTTCCCACAGCTTCTTGAAAATCCACTGGGTCCACTTGTAGAACTCAGGGTCAGAGGTAGCAATCACCTTAGACCAGTCGTAGTCAAAACCCAGCTCCTTCAGCTGCTTGGAGAAGGTTTCGATATTCTTCTGGGTAAAACCATTGGGATGGTTGCCGGTGTCCACCGCATACTGCTCCGCAGGCAGACCGAAGGAGTCGTAGCCCATGGGGTGCAGGACATTAAAGCCCTGCATACGCTTCATACGGGACATGATATCGGTAGCGGTGTAACCCTCAGGGTGACCTGCGTGCAGACCCACACCGGAGGGGTACGGGAACATATCGAGAACGTAGTACTTGGGCTTGGAAAAATCCCACACATCGGTGGCGAAGGTGTTCTTCTCCTCCCAGTATTTGTGCCATTTTTCTTCAATGGCGGAATGATTGTAGATTGGCATGTTTTTCACCTCAATGTGAATTTGTAATTAGTCGGGCAGCAGGATGTCGCTCAGATCGATGTTCTCGCCGTCGGCCCACAGGCGCTCCAAAGCGTAGAACTCCCGGGCTTCCTCGGTGAACACATGGACAACAATGGAGCCGTAGTCCAGCAGCTCCCAGCTGTTGCCCCGGTGGCCTTCCCTACCCAGCATATTCTCACCCAACTGCTCCATGGTGTACTCAGCGTAGTCGCAGAGGGTCTTGACATGGGTGTTGGAGGTGCCGGTGCAAATCAGAAAATAATCCGCCAGAGAGCTGACACGATCAATCTTCAACAGCTTGATGTCCATGCCCTTCTTGGCATCCAGCGCCTTGGTTACTTCATAGGCAACTTCTTTTGCAGTTAACATAACATCTTCCCCTTCTGGAATCTATATGTGATTTATTGATTCAACCATTCCAGCGCTTCCCGGGATGCGACGGAAACCTCTGCGCCCTGGTCTTTCAAATGCTCCAATGTCATCTCCAGTCCCAGCTTGAGCGCTCCATCTATGTCCGAAAACGCCAGTTCCCGGAGCCGCTCTACCCCGGGGAAATCCCGGTTGGGCTCCATGTAATCCGCCACGTAAATGATTTTTTCCAGCAGGCTCATATTCGCCCGCCCGGTTGTATGCCAGCGAATGGCGGACACCACGGCATCATTTTCCCCAAAAATCCGCTTCGCAACCAACGCACCGGTGAGAGCGTGTAGGGTGCGGGGGTATCGGCGGTCAAAATCAGTCAATATCGTACCATATTCGGCACATAAAGTCAATTGCAAGGGACCGTCCAAAGCCTTGGTCACATCGTGCAAAATTCCGGCTCGGGAGGCATCCGTCACATCCGCACCCCAGCGTTCTGCCAGCGCCACCGCCGTATCCCGGCAGCCTAGCACATGATTGACCCGGTTGGCTTTCAACAAACTCAGCACCACCCGCTCCAACTCCTCCATGGGAAGTCGCTGATAATCCCGGCGGGCGCCGTACAGACCATGCTCAGCGATGTACTCCCCTACTCCCTTAGGGAGGAAAGGCGAGGCGCAGTCAAAAACCAGCAATCGGCGCAAATCCGTAGAGGATATCTCCACCACCTCGTTTTCCACCAGATAAACCCGGTGGCCGGCAGCCTCCATCTCCGCCTTACGGGCATCGATGGCCGCCCTCTCTCCCCGGTTTCCCCTATAAAATACACCAAGGGCAGCCTGGGCAAGAATCCGGTCAGGATTTCGCCATTGGGGGAAGGACAGGAACATGTCCGTGCCCATCAGCAGAATCAGCTCATCCTCCGGGTACAGCGTACGAAGCTGCTCCACCGTTTCAAAGGTGAAGCTCTTCCCTTCCCGGCGGAGCTCCATATCGGAAACCTCCACCCCAACGGCGCCGGACAAAGCAAGGCGCATCATTTCCAGCCGCTGCTCCGGCTCCGCTGAGCCCTCCGGCAGCTGCTTATGGGGCGCAATTCGATCAGGAATCACCAAAAGTCGGTCCAACTCCAAAGCATGAACTGCTTTCAGTGCCGAGCGAATGTGCCCTATATGAGGCGGATTAAAGGTTCCGCCGTAGATGCCGATTCTTCGCATAGGCTTTTCCCCCTATCACTTCATCATTACGAGGCTCCCCTTAAATCATCCGGAGGGATGCCCACAGGCCTTCAGGCCTCACCATGACATAAAAATCAATCTTCTCCCCGCAGCTGCTTTTCCCGGCTGCGCTCGATGGATTTCTCAATCGCCTGCTGGCGGAAGTACTCGTTGCGCTGCTCCCGGACCTTCTTCTGGGCCGCGCGTCGAGCCCGAGCGCCCTTACGGACCGGATCAGCTTTGCTCACGGGGGTGGGCTTTCTCTTGGCCCGACCGGTGGCATTGCGCTCTGCCTGGCACTTCTCGCTAAAGCGATAAATCACAAACTTGGTGCCAATCACCGCCACACCATCGGCGCCGGTGGCTTCACAAATGGCATCGGACACCTCTCTGGGAGTCATAAATGCGCTTTCCAGCACCTTACCCTTAATAAGCTCCCGGGCGGTGAGCTGGTTATCCGCTTCGGCGATGACCGTTTCCGTCACGCCATCCTTGCCCACCATCAGGGTGGTATCCAGCGCATTCGACTTGGCGCGCAACTCGGCGCGTTCCTTACTTGTCAGCATAACCTGCCTCCTTTAGTTTCTCGTAGAATACCCGCAGGGCGTTGCCCCGATGGGAGACCTGATGCTTCAGCTCTGCGGGAATTTCCGCAGTGGTCTTGCCCAAGGGCGGGTAGTAAAAAATGGGGTCATAACCAAAGCCGTTCTCGCCCCGGGGCTCCCGGGTCAGCTCACCATGGATTTCGCCCCGAGCCTGAATCACCTGACCCTCCGGGGTCACAAAGGTAATCACACATACGAACTGCGCCTGCCGCTGCCCATCGGGCACATGCTCGGTATTCTTCAGCAGCAGCTGCAGCCGCCCCCAATCGTCCAGGCTGTCATCAAACCCATAGCGGGCAGAATACACGCCCGGCTCGCCATTCAGCGCATCCACAGCGATGCCGGAATCATCCGCCAGCGCCGGAAGTCCTGTGGCCTGCATCACCGCCATGGCCTTCAGCAGAGAATTCTCCTCGAAGGTGGTGCCGGTTTCCTCTACATCCAAATCAACCCCCAACTCGGACTGGAGCACCAGCTCAAAGCCGAATTTCTCGGTGATTTGGCTGATTTCCACCAGTTTATGGGGGTTTTTACTTGCTAAAACGATCTTCATCAGATCAATGCCTCCACGAAATCCCGGGCCACAAAGGGCATCAAATCGTCCGCCTGCTCGCCCACGCCCACAAATTTCACAGGAATCTGCAAAGCATCGGACACAGCAATGACGATGCCGCCCTTGGCGGTGCCGTCCAGCTTGGTCAGCGCCATGGCGGTAACGCCGGCAATTTCCTTGAACTGCTTAGCCTGGATCAGACCATTCTGACCAGTGGTTCCATCCAGCACCAACAGAACCTCCTTGGCGGCATCGGGCAGTTCTCGCTCAACAATGCGGCTGATTTTATTCAGCTCGTTCATCAGATTAGTCTTATTGTGCAGACGTCCGGCGGTGTCTACAATGATCACATCCACATTCCGGGCGCGGGCAGCCTGGATGCCGTCGAATACCACGGAGGCCGGGTCCGCACCCTCGTGCTGACGCACGATGTCCGCACCGCTCCGACCTGCCCAAATCTCCAGCTGATCGGCGGCGGCAGCACGGAACGTATCGCCCGCCACAAGCAGAACCTTCTTGCCCTGATTCACCAGCTGGGTGGCAATCTTGCCAATCGTGGTGGTCTTGCCCACGCCATTGACGCCGATGACTAAAATCACGCTGGGGGTGGTGGATAGATTCAGGTCCGTTTCGCCCACGTTCAACATCTCCACCAGAATCTCCTTCAGCGCCGCTTTCGCCTCCTCGGGGGACTTCAGGTGCTGCTCCTTCACAGCCTTACGCAACCGCTCGGTGGCCTTCATGGAGGTTTCTACGCCCAAATCCGCCAGGATCAGGCTCTCCTCCAGCTCATCATAAAAATCATCATCCAACTGGCTGAAGCCGGAGAAAACACCGCCAAGAGTGTTGCTCAGAGCATCTCTGGTCTTGGCAAGACCAGCCTTAATTTTATCAAAAAATCCCATGATTGACTCCTTTCAGTCGTCAATTACAAATTCACAGTTACAAATTACTCCACAATGCCCAGGTACTGCTCCATCTGGTTCAAATCCAGCCGCAGCAGCGTACTGACGCCCTGTTCCTGCATAGTCACACCGTATAGCACGTCGGAGGCTTCCATGGTGCCTCGGCGGTGAGTGATGACGATAAACTGAGTCTTCTTACTCAGATTGTGCAGGTAGCTTGCAAAGCGCTCCACGTTACGGTCGTCCAACGCCGCATCAATCTCGTCAAGCAGACAGAAGGGGGTGGGACGCACCTTCAAAATGGCGAAATACAGCGCTGTCGCCACAAAGGCCTTCTCGCCACCGGAAAGCAGCGTAATGGTCTTCACCTGCTTTCCGGGGGGCTGAACCCGGATTTCGATGCCGCAGGTCAAGGGGTTGTCCTTATCCTCAAGAATCAGCTGGCCCCGACCGCCTCCGAACATTTCCTCAAAGACCTGGCCAAAATAGTGGTCGATTTTCTCAAATTCCGTCACGAAGATTGCAGTCATCTCCTGGGTGATGTCCCGGATGATGCTCTCCAGCTCCCGCTTGGAGGTCAGCACATCATCCCGCTGAGCGGACAGATAGGAATACCGCTCATTGACACGGGCATACTCCTCGATGGCACCCAGGTTGGGGGTGCCCAGAGCAGAAATTTTCCGCTTCAGCTCCGCAATGCGGCGGTTCCCGGCGGTGACAGACTCGATTTGACCCCGATGCTCCACTGCGGTGCCGGGAGTCAAGCCATAAGAATCCCACAGTTTGTCAATAATCTGCCGCTCTTCCATAGCGGTGGTGACCTTCTTCTGCTCCAGCAGAGCGCAGGCGCGCTCCATGTTTAGAATGTCCTTGCTCTTTTCCTGGGACTCTCGCTCGGAGCGGGTCTTGGTTGCCTCAGCCTGTGCCCGGTCCGCCATAACCTTTTCGAGGTTCGCCCGCATTTTGGCAGTTTCACCATCGTTGTCCTGCTGTTGGAGGGTCAGGCGCTGAATTTCCTGCTTCAAACGCTGATTGTCCTCCAAAATAGCATCCTTCAGCGCCAACTTCTTGGCGCGGTCGCCCTCCATCGCCACACGCAGAGCCTGCAGATCCCGAATGTGGGTCTCCGCTGTGGTGCGCTCAGCAGCCAAAGCAGCTTCGTCTGTCTTCAGCTCGGTCATCCGGTCGGTAATCTGGGCGGTGGCATGGGCGGCATCGGACTGGCTCAGCTCCAGCTGGGCAATGCTCTGCCGAGTCTGCTCCAGTTGGGCAGAATAGACCTGCACCTTGGCCTGCTGAGCGGCAAACCGCTCCCGATCAATGCGCTGGCGCATCTGAAGTCCCTCCTGCTCCCGCTGAGCAGAGGTCACCGCATCCTCAATGGCTTGCACAAGAATCTCATATTGCTTTTCCTGTCCCTGCAAGCGCAGGCAAGCATCCTCCGCCTCACGAAGCTGATCCCGGGCGGTATTCAGTTGGAACTGGACCTGATCCAGCGCCCGCTGGGCTTCGGTCAATTCCGCTTCAGCAATCAGTTTATTTTGCTGAAGCTCCTTTTCCTTGGCGGTGAGCTTTTCCAGCTCGTTGGCACGGGACAGCATGCCCGATTCCTTATTCACGGCGCCGCCGGTCATGGAGCCGCCGGGCTCCATAACCTGACCGTCCAGAGTGACAATCCGGAAGCGGCGATTATACTTATTGGACATGGCAATCGCAGCATCGATATCGTTGACGATGACCGTTCTGCCCAGCTTATTCTCCACAATTCCCCGGTACCGGTCCTCGCAGCTGACCAGCTGGGAGGCAATACCCACAAAGCCCCTGCAATTTTCCAGACCGTTTTCCTGCAGAGCCTTACCGGAAATGGTGGAAATGGGCAGGAAAGTGGCACGACCGATGCCGGTGCGTTTCAGATAGTTCATGCCCGCCTTGCCATCAGCTTCGCTATCCACAACAATCTGCTGCATGGCGCCGCCCAGGGCAATTTCGATGGCCACGGTGTAACCGTCCTCGGTGCGGATCAGCCGGGAAAGAGGACCGTGGATGTTGGGCAGCTTGCCCCGCTGAGCCTCCTGCAAAACGGCACGGACAGACTTCTGATAGCCCTCCAGATCCCGTTCCATGGCACGGAACACCCGAGCCTTGGCGGTGGTGGAATCCAACTGGGCATTCAGCTCCCGAATGGATTGTGCCAGCTCGTCCCGGCGCTTTGCACGGGTGGACTGGCGCAACTCGTAGCCGGAAATGGTGTTACCGGCGGCAGTTGCATTGTCCTTGGCTCTACGCAGCTCCTTACGGCATTCCTCCAAATTGAGCTGGGCATCCTTCTGCCGAGTCAGACCGGAGGTCAAATCCTCGTTCAGCTGCTCCAGCCGGGTACCGGTTTGGGTGATGCTCTCCTCCAGGCCTCGCAAATCCGCCTCTCGACCGGCGATGTCCGCCGCCAGGCTGGTTTCCTGTCCACGCAGCTCCAAAAATTGCCGGGTAATGCCCTGAGCGCTGGCAGTCATAGCTGCCAGCTCCTGCTGCAAGCTGTCCAGAATCCGGCGCTTCTGCGCCAGAGAATCGTCAATCTCCCGAATTCTCTGGTCGGCCTGTGCAATCTGGGCAACGATGCCGCCGCTGCGGTCCTCATCGCCCTGCAATTCCTCTTCAATACGGCGGATATTGCCGTTGTTATTATCCACATTGCCCCGCAGGACAGCCATCTGACCATCCAGCTGCTGATGGGTGGATTCCAGCATGCTGACCTTGATGCGGACAGTTTCCAATTCTCCATCCCGACGGCGAAGAATTTCAGCCAGCTCCTGGGCCTGGGCATAGAGCCGATCCAAATCATCATGGGCCTGCTGCAGCACGAAGGATGCGGAGGCATAGTCCTCCTCCGCCTTCTTGGCGGCAGCGGAGAGCTTGTCCAGCGTGTCTAGCCACACTGCGACCTCCACGCCCTGCAGCTCATCCTTCAGCTCCAGATACTTCTTGGCTTTTTCAGACTGCACCTTCAGGGGCTCCAGCTGGAGCTCCAGCTCAGAAACCTTGTCACCAATGCGCATCAGGTTATCCTCGGTGTGCGCCAGCTTCCGCTCGGTTTCCTCCTTGCGGTGGCGATACTTGGAGATACCCGCCGCCTCTTCAAAAATTTCCCGGCGGTCAGCGCTCTTCAGGGACAGAATCTCGTCGATTCGGCCCTGACCGATATTGGAATATCCCTCCCGACCCAGACCGGTATCCATGAACATTTCATGGATATCCCGCAGGCGGGCGGATTGCTTGTTGATATAGTATTCACTGTCGCCGGAGCGATAATACCGGCGGGTAACCATAACCTCATCGGCATCGTAGGCCAGCGCCCGATCCGTGTTGTCCAGAGTCAAGGTGGCTTCCGCAAAGCCAACGGCAGGGCGCTTCTGGGTACCGCCGAAAATAACATCCTCCATCTTGGCACCACGGAGCGTTTTACTGCTCTGCTCGCCCATGACCCAAAGGATTGCGTCAGAAATATTCGATTTACCGGAGCCGTTGGGACCGACGATGGCAGTAATGTCATCGCCGAACCGAATCAGGGTCTTGTCTGGAAAAGACTTAAATCCCTGCACTTCCAAAGATTTCAGATACACAGCATAAACCTCATACAAATATGTAAAATAAATCAATTTATTATATCCCGAAACCACAAAAATTGCAAGGTTTTATTTTAATTTCCGCCGACCTTTCAGGAATGGTAAATGGTTGTTTAGCGGTGCAAGATAAGCACCACGCCAAAGCCTTCCCCCCTGGGGGAAGGTGTCCCAGTGCGCACACTGGGGCGGATGAGGGGTACTGTTCATTCCAACAATTTGCGAAAGGAATAACGCATAATACCCCTCATCAGTCAAAAATCAAAGATTTTTGCCAGCTTCCCCCCAGGGGGAAGCCTTTGCGCCCTACGGGCGCTGTCGCCCCAAAGGGGCGACATATCAGTTATATAAATAATCCTTCACCCACCAAAGAACCGCCGGAGGGGATTCCCCTTCCGGCGGTCTTAACTTCACCATTTTCTATCCTTGTAAATCGGACATTTCTTGTATTCTTCTCCGTACTGCGCATTACAGGTATACTTCACCTGCAAATCATCCTTTTCAAACTGCTTTTTACACAGTTTGCAAATATAAGTATCATTTGAACTACTAAAAAAACCTCTGCTAATGTAATCTAAATAATAACATTTTGACATTTTCTTTTCCTCCTATTTTTTACATCGGATTATACCGATAATTTTTTGCATCACTATACCATTGAGCAAACTCGTGGTCTGTGTAATTGTATCCGGTTTTGGCAATGTTCTGCGCCATTACATCAGAAAGGCTGTCACCAGCTACAAAGGCCAGCGCAAAGCAATATGCCGCTTTTCTACAATCATGATAATCCCTCACTGGAATCCCCGGATGCATAAACGGAGCTCCAAAAATATGACCAAGCGAAGATGCCGCTTCCGTGTACATTTTTTTCTCGCCACGAATCATAATTCTCTCAAGTATCGTAATAGCCCTCGGTATATCGTATTTTTCGCTCGTCGGGTTTTGATAGAAGATACTAGTCAAAAACAGTCCGCACTCTGAGTTACCGCGTTCCCAAAAGTGTTGTGCTATACGAAATGCCTCTTCTTCATTTTTTTCCACGCCTTGCCCAAAATAATGGCAACTCGCCACACGCTCCATTGCGGCACTATGTCTCCGATTGGCTGCTTGATTAAACCAATAAAAGCTCAACTCCGGATTACTTCCATATCCGCCAGCTCCGCCTGCTGCATTTACAGTAGATGAATATTTAAGGCCGAGCCAATACATAGCATCTTTATCCCCAGCTTCAGCACATCTCGTATACCACATGCACTCCTTTTCGGATGAACCTGCATGCACGGCCATGTACCGCATAGCCATAATATCCCCTTGCTCAGCTAAACGATGGAGTATCTCATTGATGCACTTGTCCATCCTTTTTTCCGATATGCCGTTTCTTAAACAATAATCAGCCGTTATGCCCCAATTGTCCAGTTTATGAGATTGCATAATCGCATCTTCCAGTCCCACCATTTTCTTACGCTTTCTAATAAACAACACCAATAGTCCGATAAAAGTGGCAATAATTATTAACTCCAACATATATATTCCTCCTTAAACAACTAGACTTGTATTAATCTTAGCGATATTTTCGCTAAAAGTCAATAGCGAATTTATCGCTGAGTAGAATGTTTATATATCTCACTAACGGAGGAACTATATGCGATATGACAAAATTCGAAACCTACGCGAAGACAAAGATATCACACAGGCACAAATTGCTACCATCTTAAACTGCAGTCAACGGATTTATAGTAACTATGAGCGTGGAGATGTTGACATCCCCACCGAGATATTAATTAAATTGGCCAACTTTCATAATGTATCTATCGATTATTTACTCGGACAAACTCTAAACCCAAAAAGGAATAAATAACAACACATTTGCTTCATTTTATAGTCAAACCGCCGGAGGGGATTCCTCCGGCGGTTTATGTTATTTTTTATTGGGGAACAGGATTTCAATTGCTTCACGGGCGGCATCCTGCTCCGCTTTTTTCTTGCTGCGACCGGTACCCTGCCCCACGACCTTGCCGTTCAAACTCACTTGAACCTGGAAGTTCTTATTGTGATCCGGGCCGGACTCACCAATCAGCACATAGCTGAGCACTTGGTTTTTCTTCTGCTGAACAAGCTCCTGAAGGGTGGTTTTATAATCCACATTATGGAGCTTTTGCACCGGCACATTGCATAGGATGAACCGGCGAATAAACTCCGCCGCAGGCTCCATACCGCCGTCCAGGTAGCAGGCAGCAATCACCGACTCCACCGCATCCGCCAGAATCGACGCACGACTCCGTCCGCCACCCTGCTCCTCACCGTGCCCCAACAGCAGATGCTGCCCCAGACCAATCCGATCCGCCACCACGGCCAGGGTGGTTTCACAGACCATATCCGCCCGCATCCGGGTCAGCTCCCCCTCGGGGCGATCCGGAAAATTGCGGTACAAATGCTCTGCCACGGTCATGCCCAGAATGGAATCGCCCAAAAACTCCAGACGCTCGTTGCTCAGCAAACTGTTGTGCCAGCGTTCGTTGGCGTAGGAGGAGTGGGCCATTGCATTTTGCAGCAGCGATATGTTGCCGAATCGATAGCCGATGGCATTTTCCAAATCACTGAGCATCGTCATTCTCCTTAATGGCCGCCAGGCTCTGCTCCAGGTCCGCGGCGATGTCGTTGCCGGCAGCTTCCATAGCCTGACGCACTGCATTGCGGAAGGCCAGCCGGTCAGAAGAGCCATGGGCCTTGATAACAGGCTTCTTGATGCCAAGGAACTGGGTGCCACCGATTTCGCGGTAGTCCAACAGCTTCTTAAAATTCTTAATATCCTTCATGACCAGCGCAGCGGAAAGCTTACTGATGAAGTTCTTTTTGAACATTTTGGACACCAGGCTGCCCATAAACATGGCAGTGCCCTCGATGGATTTCAGCAGAACATTGCCGGAGAAACCGTCACAGACAATCACATCCACAGCGCCCAGAGGCACATCCCGGGCCTCCACGTTGCCAACAAAGTTTATCAAACCCTTGTTATGGGCATCGGTCAGCAGCGCATAGGCCTCCTTCTGCAGAGGGGTTCCCTTGGAATCCTCGGTGCCGATATTCAGCAGACCCACCTTGGGGTTGGCAACACCCAGGTTTTTACGGGCATAGAGGGTGCCCACAATACCAAACTGGAGCAAAAATTCCGGGGTGCACTCAGCATTGGCGCCACAGTCCAAAATAACGGTTTTACCACCGGCCTTATTGGGCATACAAGGGCCCATGGCAGCCCGGCGGATGCCCTTGACGCGCTTTACAATCAGCGTGGCGCCGGACAACAGCGCACCGGTGGAACCGGCGGAAATACAAGCATCACCCTCACCCTCGGCAACCATCCGCAGGGCAACCATCATAGACGAATCCTTCTTCTTGCGTACCACATTGGCCGGATCATCGTGCATATCCACGATTTCCTCGGCATTGGCAATGCTCATACCCGCAGGCAGCTGTTCGATACCATTATCCCGGAGGGTCTGGAGAATCTCCGCCTCCCGACCGACCAACACCACCTGGGCTCCAAAATCCTTCACCGCATCCACAGCACCCATTACAGGAGCCAGCGGAGCGTGGTCGCCACCCATAGCGTCGAGAATGATTTTCATAAGCTACCTCTCTCTTTCATTTCGTCAATCACTGCCAACGCGCGGTTGGCAATGGCGAGATTTTTCTCTGCTTTCTTGCGAATTCGCTGTTCCAGCGGGGAAATGATGCTGAAATTGATGTTCATGGGTTGGAAATTCTCGATACTCTCATCACTGATGTAAAGTCCCAGCGCACCGATAGCGGTGGTCCGGGGAAACTCCGGCAAGGGTCGATTTTGCACCTTGGCGGCCATGGCCACAGCGGCCAGGAAGCCGGAGGCAGCGGACTCCACATACCCCTCCACGCCAGTCATCTGACCGGCGAAGGCCACCAGCGGATTGCGCCGGTCGGCATAATAGCGGTCCAGCAGCTTGGGGCTCTGCAGGAATGTGTTTTGGTGCATCACACCGTAGCGAACGAACTCCGCATCCTTTAGAGCGGGAATCATGGAAAACACCCGCTTCTGCTCGCCGAACTTCAGATGGGTCTGGAAGCCCACCAGATTAAACACGCTCTTGGCGGCATTGTCCTGCCGCAGCTGAACCACCGCATAGGGCTCCCGACCGGTTTTGGGGTCGGTCAAGCCCACGGGTTTCAGCGGACCATAGCGCAGGGTTTCAAAACCACGGCGAGCCATAACCTCCACAGGCATGCAGCCCTCGAACACATTCTTATCCTCAAAACCGTGGACAGGTGCTTCCTCGGCCACCACCAGCTCCTTGATGAAGGCCTCGTACTGTTCCTTGTCCATGGCGCAGTTGATATAGTCCGGGGTGCCCCGGTCATAGCGGGACTGCCACCAGGCATGCTCCATATCGATGGACTCGGCAGTGACCAACGGCGCCGCCGCATCGAAAAAGTGCAGGTAGTCCGCACCGAAATACTCGCCAATGGCCTTGCTCAAGCCGTCGGAAGTCAGCGGGCCCGTGGCGATAATCACAGGTCCCTCGGGTACCTTGGTGATTTCCGCTGCGGTGATGGTAACATTGGGGTGGTTGCGAAGCTTCTCGGTGACGAGCTTTGCAAAGCCCTCCCGATCCACCGCCAGACAGCCGCCAGCTTCCACCCGGGTTTCATCGGCGCAGGAGATAATCAAGCTGTCCAGCCGACGCAGCTCCTCCTTCAGCAGGCCAACGGCATTTTCCAACCGGTCGCCCCGGAGGGAGTTGGAGCAAACCAACTCGCCAAAGTACTCGCTGTGGTGGGCGGGGGTCATCTTGTGGGGCTTCATCTCAATCAGCTCCACCTGCACCCCCCGCTGAGCCAGCTGCCAAGCGGCCTCAGAGCCAGCAAGGCCAGCGCCTATCACTTTCACTTTGCTCATTCGGCTGCCCCTTTCTTCTTTCGGGTAGTGGTTTTCTTCGCCGCAGGCTTCTTTGCGGCTGCCTTCTTTGCGCCAGGCTTCTTCGCCGATTCTTCAGCGGATTCTTCCTCGGTTTTCTTTTTATAGTAGCCCCGCTTATCTTCAGGCAGGAAGTTTTCGCAGGTTTCGTTGATACAGAAGGGCTTCATTCGACCGCGTCCGGACTTCTTGAACATAGTAAAGCCGCACTTGGGGCAATCTTCCGCCGTGGGCACGTCCCAGGTCATAAAGCCACACTCAGCACCCCGCTCGCAGGCGTAGTAGGCGTAGCCCTTCTTGGATTTCCGCTTCAAAATGGTGCTTCCGCACTTGGGGCAACGGCCGGGCATCCGCTCCACGATGGGCTTTGTGTTGGTGCACTCGGGCCAGCCGGGGCAAGCCAGGAACTTACCGAACCGACCGATTTTTACAACCATATTCTTGCCGCAAATCTCGCAGATTTCGTCGGTAACCTCGTCCGGCACCTTCAGCCGGGTACCCTCCAGTGCCGCCTCGGCATCCTCCAGTTCTTTCTGGAAACCGCCGTAAAAGTCAGCAAGTACATCCTTCCACTTCCGCTTGCCCTCTTCCACCTCGTCCAGCTGAAGCTCCATGTTGGCGGTAAATTCCACATCGATAATATCATTGAACCGATCCATCATCAGCCCGGTGACCACCTCGCCCAGTGCCGTAGGCATCAGGCGTTTGTCCTGCTTGTTGACATACTCCCGGTCTTGAATGGTAGACACGATAGAGGCATAGGTGGAGGGTCTGCCTACTCCCTTTTCCTCCATGGCCTTAACCAGAGTCGCCTCGGTATAGCGGGCGGGGGGCTGGGTGAAGTGCTGTTCTTTTTCAATATGGGTGCAAAAAGCCTTGTCCCCTGCCTGCAAATCCGGCAGAGGGGAGCCCATTGCTTCACCTTCATCGTCCCGACCTTCCTCGTAGACGGCGATGAAGCCGGCAAAGCGCATGCTCTGATGGCTGGAACGGAAAATGTGACCGGCGCACTCGGTGTCGATGGACACAGTATCGTAGACCGCATTTGCCATCTGGCTGGCCAGGAACCGGCTCCAAATCAGCTTGTACAGCCGGTACTGCTCCCGGGTCAGACTGCTGGCAATGCGCTCGGGATCCAGTTCCACATGAGTGGGACGGATGGCTTCGTGGGCATCCTGAGCATTCCCCTTGGTCTTAAACACATGATGCTTGCCGTAGTAATATTCCTTACCGTAGCGGTGACAAATAAAGTCCGCAGCGGCATCCATCGCTTCGTTGGAAAGGCGCAGAGAGTCGGTACGCATATAGGTAATCAGACCCAGGGTGCCCTCCCCCGCTACGTCCACACCTTCATACAGCTGCTGTGCGATGGCCATGGTACGTTTGGGGGTCATATTCAGCTTTCTGGAAGCCTCCTGCTGCAAGGTAGAGGTAGTGAAAGGAGGGGCAGCAGAGCGCTTCTTCTCGCCCATCTTCACATTGGTAACCTCAAACTCCTTATCTTCAATGTCGGACAGGATTTCATTGACTTGCGCCTCATTCTCCAGCTCCCGCTTCTTGTCCTCACCATGGTAGTGCGCCACAAAGGAGCCGGGCTTGCCCATGCGATTCAGTGTCACATCCAGTGACCAGTACTCCCGGGGCTGGAACGCACGAATCTCATTTTCCCGATCCACCACCAGCCGGGTTGCCACACTCTGCACTCGTCCGGCCGACAGACCACGGCGAACCTTCTTCCACAGCAGCGGGGACAGCTGATAGCCCACAATGCGGTCCAGAATCCGGCGAGCTTGCTGAGCATCCACCAAGTCCTGGTCAATCTGCCGGGGGGATTGGATGGACTCTGCCACCACCTTCTGGGTAATCTCGTTAAATGTAACCCGGCGGGCCTTGCTGTCAGGCAGACCCAGCAACTCCTTCAAATGCCAGGAGATGGCTTCACCCTCCCGGTCCGGGTCAGTTGCCAGGTACACGGTATTGGCCTGGGCCGCAGCATCCTTCAGTTCCCGAATCAGCTCTTCCTTGCCCTTGACGGGAATATAATGGGGCTCAAAGCCCTCAAAATCCACGCCCATAGTGCTCTTGGGCAGATCACGCAGGTGGCCCATACTGGCCTTCACCGCATATTCAGGGCCCAGATATTTACCAATGGTTTTCGCCTTGGAGGGCGACTCCACAATGACCAGATTAGATGGTTTTGCCATGAATTTTACTCCATTCCTTACTTCAGTTCCAGCATATTCCCCGGCAGACGGCGCACGACTCCCTTTACCTCCAGAATCGTCAGCGTCGCCAGAATCTGTCCGGCGGAGTTGCCAAGCTCAGTGATCACATCATCGGCCAGCCGCTTTCCGCCGCGCAAACATGCCACCACCGCCTGCTCCTCGGCAGACAGCTTCGGCATGGGCTTTTCCACGTCAATATACGGCGAAGATACGCCGTTGTCAATGTCTTTTTTCTTCTTGCGGGGTTTTGACGTGGGAATTTTGGTGATTTGCGCCACCTTCAATTCCTCTTTTTCCCGCTCCGGCTCCGGAATTGCAATCTGCAAAGAGCCGTCAAACCGACGAATAACGTCAGGATATTGATGCTCATATTCCTGCATCACATCCCAGCCGGAGGACACCGCTGCCCCACCGTCCCGCAAAAGAGCATTACTGCCTTGGCAGGAGGTTACGTCGATGTTGCCGGGCACGACAAACACATCTCTGCCCTGCTCCGCCGCCTGTCGGGCGGTAATCAAAGCACCACTGCGCTCCGGTGCCTCCACCACCAGCACACCGCAGCACAGACCGCTGATAATCCGGTTTCGCCGGGGAAAATTCCACTTCGCCGGCGGGGTTTCCGGCGGATACTCCGTAATAATACAACCGCTACGCTGCGTTTGAGCATAAAGCTCCCGGCTGGATGCCGGATACACCACGTCCGCACCGCAGCCCAGCACACCAATCACCGTGCTTTGCGCCGCCAGTGCGCCCTTCATCGCCATGGTATCGATGCCCGCCGCCAGTCCGGACACAATCACACCGCCGCATTTGCCTATCTGATAACCCATGCGCCGGGCGGCATTGAGCCCATAGGTAGAGCCCCGGCGAGTGCCTACCACGCCGATTACGGGCAATTCATCCAAATTCGGAAGGGTTCCCTTGTAATAAAGTACCAAAGGCGGGTCAGAAATATGCTTCAACCTATTGGGATACAGGCTGTCGTGATAGGTAAGAATCCGAATATCCCCGTCGGCACATTGGGCAAGAATTTTCTGAGCCGGGCGCAAATCCTTATCGCATAGGGCCTGAAAGCCCTCCTCGGTCAGCATTTCTACCTGCCGCAGACTCTCACCACCGGCGCAGTAGACATCCTCCGCATCATGAAAATGCTCCAACACCGCCAACCGAGTCCGGTCATTCATGCCCGGCCGAGTGGCAAGCCATATCCAATGCACCAGCATAGGCGCACCGCCTTTCTTTATTATCTCTTCATCTGCCACATGACGATGGTGGCTGCCACCGCCGCATTCAGGGATTCACAATGGGGATTCATGGGGATAATCAGCTCCCCATCCGCCGTATCCAGTATTTCCTGACGGACACCTTGCCCCTCACTACCAATCACCACTGCCATCTTGCTCAAATCCGCTTGACGCAAGTCCTTCGCCCGATTAGACAAAGCTGTAACCCCGATAGGGATTCCGGCCTGCGCACAGGCCTGCTGGACCTCCTGCCAGGTGGCCGTAACCACCGGCACACGAAACACCGCACCCATGCTGGAGCGGACAGTCTTGTGACCATAGGGATCAGCACAGCCCTCCAGCAGAATTACCGGCACATCCAGCGCATCTGCCGTCCGTAAAATCGTGCCCAGATTCCCCGGATCTTGAATCCCGTCCAGCAGGAGCATGCCCGGCCTGGGGCTTAATCTCTGCTTTTCAGGCAGGCGGCACAAGAACAGAGCCCCCTGAGGACTTTTCATGGGAGAAATAGATTCCATCACATCCCCGGGCACCCGGATGACCTTCACATGTTCCGGCACATCCGCCTGAACGCCGTCGGACAAAAAGACCGTATCCAGACCGGGCCAGTATTTCACCGCTTCGGCAAGCAATTTGGTTCCGTCTGCTACAAAAAGCCCGGATTCCTCCCGTTCGCGACGGGAGCTTAACAGCCGCTTTACCTGCTGAAGCAAGGGATTCTTCCGTGCCGTGATTCTGATTTCTGTCATGGGTGTCGCCCCTTCCCATGCCCCACTCCGGGACACAGCTTTCTCATTATATTTTATTATTATACCAACTTTACCGCCATTTGCAAGAAGAATCAACCAGACGTAATAAAAAAGCACGTCATTGCAAGCCGGCGGGGCTGGATGCAATGACGTGAAATATTCTTAATTGGTCTGCATCAAATCCCGGAAGAAGGTCCGTACCTCTTCATCGGTATCGAAGTTGCATACGAACATCTGGTTCGCCATGGCGCCGGACAGAGCATCGGGGATTCGACCGAACATTTTCATGTTCGCCCCATACTTTTCCATAACAGCCTGGTCGCTCATAGCATAGTCCCGCCCATCCCGGCGACCGATAAAGGCGCAGTTGTGATGGGGGCGATCCATAGGCAGCGTGTTCTTGTCGAAGGCAATCATATCCGCCCAGATTTTGTACACATCGGTTTCGTAAGCGAAGTTGTACATATCCGGGGTATAGCCGCCGGCCACCCGCATATTGACCTCCAGACCGATGATGTCCCCTTTTCTGCCCAGTCCTTGCTGATCCTCATTCAAGACAAAGTACTCCAGATGGACAAACCGGCTGCGAACACCAAAAGCTTTCACCGTCCGCAGACCAGCGTCCCGCACCTCAGCAGGCAGTTCCTTGACAATATAATAGGGCGATTCACCCTGATTGTTTACCACATCCATGATGGACAGGGGTGTGATGTTGCCGGATTCAAAAATTGCCTTGCCCTTGGAGTCGATGATGGCATCGTAGGTGCGGACGTAGCCGTTGACGAATTCCTCCATGATGTACACCTGGTCATCCATATGGTCGATGAAAAAGTGTAGTTCGTCATCGTTTCTCAGCCGGTAGGTCTGGCTGGCACCCACGCCGTTATCGGGCTTGACCACCACGGGATACCCCACCAGATGGGCAAAATCAGCCGCATCCTCGTAGCCCTTGACCAGATGGTACCGAGCAGTGGGGATGCCCGCCTTGGCATAGTACTCCTTCATGGCGGACTTGCGCTTGATGTAGTCAATCTGGTGGCTCTTGAAGCCGCTGGTAATGTTGAACTCGGTCCGCAGCTGAGCATCCCGCTCCAGCCAGTACTCGTTGTTGCTCTCCAACCAGTCAATCTTGCCGTACTTATAGGTGAAAAAGGCCACCGCCTTGAACACCTCGTCATACCGCTCCAGGGAGCTGACCTTATAGTATTCGTGCAAAGATTCCCGCAAGTCCTGGGTCAGCTCGTCATAGGGACAGTCGCCAATGCCCAGCACACGCAGGCCGTTATTCTTCAATTCCGCACAGAATTTCCAGTAATTCGAGGGAAAGTTCGGGGAAATGAATACAAAATTCTTCATTTTCTATCCTCTCTTAGTACATAAATCTGGGGCCGTAGTGCTCCACCATCTTATACCACCAGGGCCAATCGTGGTTCACATCATAGCCCCAATAGTCCACCTGAGCGTTAATCCCCTTGCGGCGGAGCACATCCTCCAGCCAACGTGTGGAATGCACCAGAGGCTCTTCCCAAGCGCCCTGCCCCACCACAATCAGAATTTGGCGATTATTGTACATTCCCTTGTAATAGTGGTCGTGAGGCAAATTGTTCAGATACTCCACCGGCGTGTTGCGGTAGAGAATCTCGTCCATATAGTCGCCGAAGAACATCTTGGAATCATAGATGCCGGAGATGGCGAACACCGCATTGAAAAGATCCGGGCGGCGGAAGAACAAGTTGGCGGCGTGCATGGCGCCCATGGAGGCGCCGAAGGTCATGATTCCCTGGTCATAGCCGTTGCGCTCGCCGCTGAGGTGGCGAATGTAGGGCACCAGCTCCTCCACCACGTAGTTATACCAGCGCTCGTGATTCTCGATGCGCCAGCGATAATCTCCATTGGCGGCATAGGCCTCGTCATCGATGCAGTCGATGGAGTAGACCGTGCATCGGCCTTCCTCAATCCATTGTGCCCAAACGTCCACCATGTGGAAATTTTCAAAATCGTAGAATCGACCGCTTTGGCAGGGAATGAACATCACAGGTCTGCCGGCATGACCATAGACCTTGAATTCCATGTCCCGATTCAGAAACCGACTCCAGGTTTTAAAATATCGAATTTCCATTGCAAAACTCCTTACAGTCCCAGGCAATCCATGAAAATGGGAATCTGCTTTTCCCAAGAGACCTCGCTGTGGGTGCCGCCGGGAACGATGCGGAACGCCAGATTCACCCGCTTGGTCAGAAGCAGATGGCAGGTAGAAATCAGCGCCTCAGCATTGGCGGCATGGTTGAACATTTCCAAAGAGCCGTAGTCCATATAGATGCAGGTATCGTTCTTAATCCGGGCCCGGGCCACCATCTCCAGCACCTGACCGGGGGCCAGCCACAGGCTGGGAGACAGGCAGGCTGCCCGCTGGAACACATGGTTATACACCACTGCGCCATACAGCGCCATCAAGCCACCCAAAGAGGATCCGGCAATAATGGTATTCATCCGATCCGGCAGGGTACGGTATGTTTTGTCGATGTAGGGCTTCATAGTTTTAATCAGCCAGTTCATGTACACACTGCCCTTGCCCTTGATTTTGCCGATTTCGGAATTTTCATAGTTCAAAGGAGAATATTCAATGATGCGTCCGTTGCCGTCGTGGTTACATTCAATGCCCACGATAATCAGCTCCTTGCCGGACTCCTCCATATACTTATTCATGCCCCAGGACTTGCCAAAGGTGGCATCCTCGTCGAAAAACACGTTGTGTCCATCGAACATATACATTACCGGGTAACGCTTATCCTTCTGCTTATCATAGGATTCCGGCAGGTAGATATAGGCCCGGCGGGTCTTGTCGCCGGTAAGCTTGGGGATTGTGACATTCCATTTGATAACCATGTTATTTCCTCCAGGACAAAATGCTATATATGCTTATTTGTAATAGTATACTGGGGTTACCGAGGAATGTCAACTTTTCCAGCCCCAAATAAGCAAAAAAGCGTGCTGCCCCCAGGCAGCACGCTCTTGGAAAAACTAAATTACTCCTCGTCCTCATCATCCTCGAAGGAGAACTCCAGAGTCTCGCCACAATTGTCGCAAATGATGGAGCCGGCTTCCAGGGTCTCCTCATCGAAGTTGATGATGTTGCCGCAGGCGCACTCCACCTCGTAGATGGTGCTATCCTCATCGCCAAAGTCGAAGCCCTCGTCGCCGAACTCTTCGTCCTCGTCCTCATCGTCGTAGTAATCGTCCTCATCCTCGTCCAGGATGTAGTCCTCGATGGCGTCCAGATCTTCCTCGATCTCGTCCAGCTCATCGGAGATGGCGATAGTGGTCTCCTCGATGTCGGTGACACGCTTGGTCACATCGCCCAACAGCTCCACGATGGCGCTGATCATCTTGCCCTCGGTCTTCTCGGTGTCCAGGTTCAGGCCATCCATCAGGCCCTTCAGGTAAGCGGCTTTTTCAGAGATAGTCATAACGATACTCCTTTCATTTTTGAAAAAGGGGACGATGCGGGCATCGTCCCCTACTCGGTTAAAAACGATTAAGCCTTGGAACGGCCCAGGTACTCACCGGTACGGGTGTCGATCTGGATCTTGTCGCCCTCGTTGATGAACAGGGGCACCTTCACCTCAGCGCCGGTCTCAACGGTAGCGGGCTTAGTGACGTTGGTAGCAGTGTTGCCGGCGAAGCCAGGCTCGGTCTCGGTAACAATCAGGTCCACGAAGTTGGGCACTTCAACGCCGAACACCTTGCCCTTGTAGCTCATGATGGTGCAGATGTCGTTCTCCTTGACGAACTTGAAGGAATCGTCCAGAGCGCTGGCATCGATGGGCTCCATCTCGTAGGTCTCCTGGTCCATGAAGTAGTACAGACCGCCGTCCTGGTAGGAGTACTCCATCTTCTTTCTTTCAACGAAAGCGGTGGGGAACTTGGCAGTGGGGTTGAAGCTGGTTTCGGTCACGCCGCCGGTGATGACATTCTTCATCTTCACGCGGACGAAAGCGGCACCCTTACCGGGCTTCACGTGCTGGAACTCAACGACCTGCATGACCTTGCCATCCATGTCGAAGGTGATACCGTTTCTAAATTCACCTGCAGAAATCATTTTCTAATCCTCCTGAATTTGCGCCCTTTATGGGGGCGAGTGTTTATATATTGTTAGCTGATATATTCTAACCTAAATTTAGAGATTTTTCAAGGGGAAATCATAATTTTTTCAAATTATAATCAAATTCTTCGGGCTTTGGGTCAAATTTTCACATCCGTCGGCCTGAATAACCACTAAATCCTCGATTCTCACGCCGAATTTCCCGGGCAAATAGATACCGGGCTCAGCAGAAGACACCATATTGACCTCCATAGAGCGCTGTCCACCGGGACTACAGGCGGGCATTTCGTGGCACTCCATACCGATGCAGTGACCGTAGCCGTGCCCAAAATAGGCTCCGTAGCCCGCCTCCGCAATCACATCCCGAGCGGCGGCATCGATTTCCTTACCGGTAACACCGGCTTTGGTAGCGGCAATGCCCGCAAGCTGGGCCTTCAGCACCGTATCATACACCCGACGCATTTCGTCAGAGGCATACCCCAGCGCCACGGTACGGGTCATATCGGAGCAATACCCCTGATAGACCGCACCAAAGTCCATGGTAATGAAGTCACCCTCCCGTAACCGGCGGTCACCGGGCACACCGTGGGGCAGGCTGGTATTGGGGCCGGAAACTACGATGGGCTCGAAAGACAGCCCCTCTCCCCCGTTCTTCAACAAGCAGTAAATCAGCTCCGCCGCCAGTTCCTTCTCAGTCATGCCCGCCTCAATGCGGGTCAGCACTTCGGTGAAGGCGGCATCGGTAATGCGCTGCGCTTTGCGGATTCGCTCCAGCTCATACTCCTCTTTTACAGCACGGAAACCTGAAATTTCCTTATGCATAGGCACCAGCTGCGCCTTTAGGTTCTTCTCATAGTCCATGAATTCGGACACCGTCAGATAATTTTCCTCATAGCCCAGCTTGGTCACGCCGAATTCCTCGATGGCCTGGTTCAAAAGTTGGTTGTAGGGATTGACCCGGTTCATTTCGATAACCTCAAATCCCCGAATTCCCTTCTGTGCCGACTCGATATACCGACTGTCGGTGAAATAGCGGCAACCCTTGGCGGTGACAATGGCAACACCCTCAGCAATATCGAACTGGGCTCCGTAATGACGGCTGAATCGGCTGGTCAGCAGAAGGCCCATCCCAGGCTCGGTCAGCAGCGACAGATATTTTTCCAGATTCGTCATACTCCAATTCTCCTCTTCTTCGCCACAGCCCGGAAGGGCAGCTCCGCCACACCCCGCAGCTTAAGCCAGAAGGTGTGATTGTCAATAGCCTTGACCAGCACGCACTTGATGCCGCAGCGATTTGCCGCCAACGTATCCGTGAATATCTGGTCACCAACCAGCATACATTCCTGGGGCTTGGCATCAAATTTCTCCATACATTCCAGGATGCCCTTTTTCCCGGGTTTTTTCGCATGGGTGATGCAATTAAGCCGGTATTTTTTGCAGAAGGCACGAACCCGTCCCCGTTTGGAATTGGAAACCACACAAATCCGAATGCCACAATCCTTCACCCACGTCAGCCAGGAGGCCATCAAGGGGGTGGGATTGTTGGTGGTGTAGGGAACGATGGTGTTATCAAAGTCCAACATCAGCAGCTGCACCCCGTGGGCCAGCAGCAGTTCGGGGTGAATATCCGTCAGAGCATCCGCCGTCATGGTTGGAAGAAGCGAATAGGACATATCTGTATCCTCGCTTTCATAAAATATATAGCTATCATATCACGAAAGGAGCCATTTGTCCATGGAAATTCCCCTATTTTTGGCTATTTCTCAGCAGGAAATGGCATCCTGTTCCCACATTCCGCAAAATGTTGCCTGGTTGGGCTGTCATTTCTCCGAAACAGCTCCCGACTTGACCGGATTTCCGACTCATCTTCCGGAAAACTCTTTTCTGATTATCGATGATTCTGTGCCGATTCTCAATCATGACCCCAATCGAATCGTGCGACAAACTGCGCAAATTGTTTCGAATTGCGGTTGCAAAGGGGTTTTACTGGATTTTCAGCGCCCGCCCCAGGCGCAGAGTATCCAAATGGTGCACGCCCTGTTGGAGCTCCCCTGCCCGGTAGGGGTGGCGGAGCTCTATGCCAAGGAGCTGGACTGCCCTGTATTTCTGTCACCGATTCCACCAACCTGCCCGCCGGAGAAATATCTGGGACCTTGGCACAGGCGGGAGATTTGGATGGATTTGTCTTGCAGTCCAACGCAAATCACCGTCACCGCCAAAGGCAGCCAAACCACTCCCCTGGCGCAGATGGATGGCGCACTCCCCCACCGGGACCAAGCACTGTGCTGTCATTATCGGATTGAAAAGTATGATTCCGAAATTCGATTTTTGGTTCAGCGTACCGAAGAGGATTTGACCGCATTGATAAAAAAGTGCCGTTCCCACGGTGTTACCCAAGCCTTCGGACTTTATCAAGAGTTGGGGAATAAATGATTGTTTACGGGCATGGCCCGCAGCAAATCGCGTCACCTACCCAGGCGGTAATCGTCCACCATTGGGCACACTCGGTAACGAACAGCTCTGTAAATCGTATAGAAATGTCTGTCATCGCGAGGGCCTTTAGGCCCGTGGCGATCTCCTCTAAAGGGAACTGATACGTTTTATTATCAGGAGATTGCCACGTCGCGCCAGCGCTCCTCGCAATGACACACTCGTGATTATACCGCTAAACAAGCATTGATTGTGCCGTAGGGCGGGCCCCCCGCCCTACGATATGCTGAAAACGTAAACAATCATTTACCGCAGCGAAAAACCGCCATCTGTTTAGATGGCGGTTCGCAGTCTCGTGCATTTTCGCCTTTGACGAAAATATAGGTGTTGCCGCCGTCCAGCCGGCGCCAAGCGACAGTCCTCATGACTGGCGCTTAAAATGCCTTATAAAAAAATACGCCGTCCTGATGGACGGCGTTTTTTTATGGAGCGGGTGACGAGGCTCGAACTCGCTACCTCCACCTTGGCAAGGTGGCGCTCTACCGGATGAGCTACACCCGCGGAACGAATTGAATTATAGCACACATTCCGCAAATGTCAACCCCTAATTTTCACTTTTTTCAATCATTCTCCGACGTGTTCAATCGGCGCCTCCCCCGCAAACCGGATAGGCCTGTGCATCCCAGGCATAGCCGTCCATTTGATAGCCCGTGGAAAGCCGGAACTCCGGCTCCATCAGGTCCACATGGTAGTACGTTCCATCGATGCAGACCATGTTCCAAACATGGCTCTGTCCGTTTTTCTCACCGCTGACCCGGATACACTCCATGCCGGACTGCTTGCACATAGCAGCATATACCGCCGCAAAAGCCTGACTATCACCAACCCCCTGACAAAGCAAGCTATACGAGGGAGTCGCAGTAGCGGCAATTTGATAGTCAAAACGGCTCATCAGGAAGGCCCCCAACTGTTCATATACCTGCACAGGCTCTTCGCTCCCACTGACGTACAGCTTCGCAGACTCAAAAACCGTCCGAACTTCCTCCTGCATCTGTAACAGAACGGAGCGATTCGTATGATACCGCAGTTTCAGCTCTACCACCCGAGTCATCCCTTGCTCCGGGTAAATCCCAACCGATACTTGAGGGCATTCCACCACCATTTGCGGCATAGCATGGGCATAATCCTCCACGATTTTCTCGAAATCCGTCCCGCTATAATCGTGAATATACAGCACCACCCGCTCCTCACAATGGTCCAAAGCCTGCCGAACCACCGCTGCGGCGGTTTGGGTATTGTTGACGTACTGGATACTACGAACCTGGCTGCGGTCATCCCGATAATTTACAACAACGGACAGCCGCGCCTTCGTTTCTATAATTTGCTTATCAAAGCAAATTTCCTCCACCGCGTAAGCCGCAATCGGATCATTTTTCAGTACCGCTCCGACGACCCACTGGGCATCCCCCTCCAAGCTGAGCTGATCATAGGTCGCAACATCTATCACCGCACCGGTCAAGCCGTTATGAATCAGCTTTTCCACCACAGCATATAGCTCGTCCCGATCCTTGGCGCCATACTTTTCCTGTGCTGCGGGCGCTTCCGAGGGTACGGAATGGGGTGTAACGGAAGTATAGCTACCGTCAAAAATCCCACTACAGCCGCTAAGCACCAAAATGCACAGCAAAGCCAACGCAATCAGCGCTTTTTTCACCGTTACCCCCTCCTTTTTATAGAGAATCTTTCGAATATCGGGCGAATCCATCGCCCAGAACCTGGTGCGCTTCCTGCATAATAACAAAAGCATCCGGGTCGATTTGGGTCACCAGTTCCTTCAACTCTGCCAGCTGTTGACGCTTGACTGCGGTCAGCACCACCTTGGTCTGCTTGCCGGTGTAGGCACCTTCACCATAAAGGAACGTGGTCCCCCGTCCCAATTTATTACCGATTTCCCGCGCCACTTCCTCGTAGGAAGCGGTGATAATCATCGCCACCTTGGAGTAATCAAAGCGGTACACCACCGAATCCATCACTTTGGCGGTGATGAACACCGTCAAGCCGGTATACAGAGTCTTCGTAGCATCCCGGAACACAATACCCGTCAGCACAGCAACAATCAGGTCGATTACCAGGCAAATGGTGCCTACCGGGACGTTGCGGAAGCGCAGCTTCAGCAGGCGAACCAGAATGTCCGAACCACCGGTAGATGTACCGCAGGCAAAGACAATGCCGATGCCCAAACCGCACAAAACAGCGCCATACAGCGCACCCAGCAGCGGCTCGGTAGCCGGTGCGGGAATGAAAGAAAACAAATCAATAAACAAGGAGCTGGAGGCCATACCAATCAGCGATCCCCAGAAGAACTTTCCGCCCAGCTTTATGCCTCCAACCAGAAACAAGGGCACATTGATAATAATCTGAATCACACCCACAGAGCCAAAGCCCAGCAATTCCCGAATGACCATGGAAAGACCAGAAACACCGCCACTGTTCATTTCATTGGGCAACAGAAACAGGTCAAAACCTATCGAGAAAATGGCCGCTCCCAGCAAGGTATTCAGTACCCAAAGGGATTTTTGCAGCAAATTTTTCACAGACGGAATCCCCTTCCTTTTTTTCGAAATTACACCTCAAACGTGATCTGCTTCTCGGCACTGTCCTCTTCCTTCAGCAGCGCTCCGGCAGCGGGAATGGTCTTGGTGCGATAGCGGCTCAGGTTAGTAATGCCGCTGGCTTCCACTTCCACCACATGGCTCAGCTCCGACTTCTTTTTTAGCGCCATCACGCTGACGCCCTGGGTATTGCGGGTGGTTTTGGGCAATAGCTGAGCGGTGGAGAATATCAGGCAACGTCCGTCAGTGGCATACACAGCCAGCTGCACATCCGCATCAAAGGTCATGATGGCCTTCACCGGGCTCTTGTCAGAGTATGCACCGGTGAGCTTGCGGCGGTTGGTTTTGGTTTCGTAGGCACTCAGCGGAACCTTGGCAGCCTTGCCGTTTTCGAAGAAGAACAGCACAAAACCCTTATAATCTCCGCACAGGATAACCTGCAGAACCTTCTCCTCTGGGTCGAATCCCAGCTTCTGGGGCAGGTAGTCACCCAGTTGGGACGCCTTGCCGTCCTCGAAGTCCGACAACCGGGACTTATAACACTGGAATTTATCAGTAAACACCAGAATCTCCGCCCGGTTGGTAGTCTCCTTGGAGAAAGCCAGGGTGTCACCCTCCTTGAACTTCTGCTCGCCCGACATCCGCAGGGACTGGGCGGTAATCTTCTTCAGATAGCCCTCCTTGGACACGAACAGGGTCACGGGATACTCCGGCACCTGTTCCTCCTCTTCCTCGGGCTCAATCTGGGCAGATTCGTAAATAATCTCCGTCTTGCGGGGCTGGCCATACTTATCCGCCACCTGCTGCAGTTCCTTGATAATCACATTCTGGAGCTTCTTGGAGGAGTTCAGAATACCCTTCATCTCCGCAATTTCCCGCTCCAACTCATCGATGGCCTTGGTCTGCTTTAGGATGTACTCCTTGTTGATGTTACGCAGCTTGATTTCCGCCACGTAGTTGGCCTGAATCTCGTCGATGCCGAAGCCAATCATCAAATTGGGAATGACTTCACTTTCCAGCTCGGTTTCCCGGATGATGCGGATGGCCTTGTCAATGTCCAGCAGGATGCGCTCCAAGCCCTTCAGCAGGTGCAGACGCTCCTCTTTCTTGCCGATTTGGAAGAACAGTCGCCGCTTCACGCAGTCCGTCCGCCAAGCGGTCCACTCCTCCAGAATCTCACCAACGCCCATAACCCGAGGCATGCCTGCAATCAGGATGTTGAAGTTGCAGGCGAAGCTGTCCTGCAGAGTAGTCAGGCGGAACAGCTTTTGCATCAGCTTCTCCGGCTCTACGCCACGCTTCAAGTCGATGGTCAGCTTCAGACCGCCCAAATCCGTTTCATCACGCATATCAGCGATTTCCCGGATTTTCCCCGCCTTAATCAGCTCCGCCACCTTGTCCATGATGACCTCACTGGCGGTGGAGTACGGAATCTCATAGATTTCGATGCGGTTACCATCCTTGACATAGCGCCACTTTGCCCGGAGCTTGAAGCTACCCCGCCCGGTAGAGTAGATTTCCCGGGTAGCACTCTCGTCAAACAGCAGCTCCGCACCGGTGGAAAAATCCGGACCAGGCAGGGTCTGCAAAATGTCATGCTCCGGGTCCTTCATCAGTGCGATGGTAGTTTCACAAATCTCCCGCAGGTTAAACGAGCAGATATTGGATGCCATGCCGACAGCGATGCCCTGGTTGGGCGCCACCAACACATTGGGGAAAGTGGTGGGCAGCAGTGCAGGCTCCTTCATGGTGGCATCGTAATTGTCCACCATATCCACAGTGTCAGAATCGATATCCTGGAACAGCTCGGTACAAATGGGCTCCAGTTTCGCCTCGGTGTAACGGGAAGCAGCGTAAGCCGTATCCCGGGAGTAAACCTTGCCGAAGTTACCCTTGGAATCAATCAGCGGGTGCAGCAAAGTTTCATTATCCCGAGCCAGACGGACCATCGTTTCGTAGATGGCCGCATCACCGTGGGGGTTCAGCTTCATGGTCTGACCCACAATGTTGGCAGACTTGGTTCGCTTACCCTTCAGCAGGCCCATTTTATACATGGTATACAGCAGCTTACGGTGGGAAGGCTTGAAGCCGTCAATCTCCGGGATAGCCCGGGACACGATGACGGACATGGCATAGGGCATATAGTTAAGCTCCAGAGTTTCCGAGATGGCCTGCTCAGAGGTGGAACCCACCAGTCCCACAATGCCATCGGTATTCACTCTGGGCTTGTTATCAGTTTCTTTCTTTTTCCGTGCCATAAGTGGCTCCTTCATCTATTATTGCGTCCTTCCGAGCCAATGTGCGCATCGGCTCGGAAGGACCCTATGATTTAAGAAATATCCGCCAGTTCCAGATATTTTGCGCCGTTCTCGGCGATAAAACTTTTACGTTCGTTGAGGCTGTCGCCCAGAAGTACATCAAAATAGAATGCCGTCTTCTCCGCGTCCTCGGGCATGACCTTGATGAGCCGCCGGGTTTCTGGGTTCATGGTGGTCATCCACATCATTTCCTTGGTGTTCTCGCCCAAGCCCTTGGAGCGCTGGATATCCACCTTCTTGCCCTCCAACTCCTTCAGGATTCGGGCCTTTTCCGCCTCGTTGTAGGCAAACCAGGTTTGGTCCTTGCAGGTAATTTCAAAAAGCGGAGATTCGGCGATATACACATAGCCCTCCCGAATCAGCGTGGGGCACAGCCGGTAGAGCATGGTCAGAATCAGGGTGCGAATCTGGAAGCCGTCCACATCCGCGTCGGTACAGATGATAACCTTGTTCCAGCGCAGATTTTCAATATCGAAGGAACTCAGTTCCTTGGACTTCTTACCCTGGATTTCCACACCACAGCCCAGCACCTTCATCAAATCCGTGATGATAGGGCTGGCGAAAATCTTGTTGTAATCCGCCTTCAGGCAGTTGAGAATCTTGCCGCGGACGGGCATAATACCCTGGAATTCCGAATCCCGGGCAAACTTAACCGAGCCCAATGCAGAATCGCCCTCGACGATATACAACTCCCGGATTGCGGCATCCCGACTGCGGCAATCCACAAATTTCTGCACCCGGTTGGCAATGTCGATGGAGCCCGACAGCTTTTTCTTGACGTTGGCCTTGGTTTTTTCCGCCGATTCCCGAGCTCTCTTGTTCAGCAGAATCTGCTCCGCCGCCCGATCCGCCTCCTGCTTGTTCTCAATGAACCAAATCTGAAGCTGATCCTTAAAGAAGGCCGTCATGGCATCCTGGGTGAACTTGGAGTTGACGGATTTTTTGGTCTGATTCTCGAAACAACCGATGGTAGAGAAGCAGTTGGTCACCAGAACCAGGCTGTCCTGGATGTCTTGGTAAACGATTTTGCTCTCACTTTTCGTGTACTTGTTGCTGTCACGCAGATACTTGTCGAAAGCCGCCGTGAAGCCCAGCCGCACTGCCCGATCCGGGCTGCCGCCGTACTCCAGCCAGGAGGAGTTATGATAGTACTCCGTATGGCTGACCTGCTTGGAAAAACAGAAAGAGCAAGTGATTTTCAGCTTCATCTCCGGGCGGTTTTCCGCATCGCGGCCCCGGCGCTCCGCCTCCCAGAACACGGGCATGGTAAAGGCATTATCCCCCACCATTTCCTCAATATACTGCTTGATGCCGTTATCGTAGCAGAATTCTTCTTCTTCGAACTTCTTGCCTACCTGATTGCGGAACTTGAAGGTCACGCCCCGGTTCACCACCGCCTGCCGGCGCAGAACATCCCGGTAATACTCCACAGGAATGTTGATATCGGTAAAAACCTGCTTATCCGGTCTCCAACGGAAAATGGAGCCCGTCTTTTTCCGGTCTACGGGTTCTTTTTTCAAGCCACCGATGTTGCGACCTTTCTCAAAGTGCAAATCATAGCGAAAGCCATCCCGGCGAATGGTTGCATCAAAGAATTCCGAAGCATACTGAGTGGCACAGGAGCCCAGGCCGTTCAGGCCCAGAGAATACTCGTAGTTCTCGCCGTTTTCACCATATTTACCGCCGGCGTACATTTCGCAGAACACCAGCTCCCAGTTGTAGCGCTTTTCCTTCTCGTTGTAGTCCACAGGACAACCGCGACCAAAGTCCTCGATTTCCACACTCAAATCCTCGTAGCGAGTGACGATGATGGTGTCGCCGTGACCCTCCCGGGCTTCGTCGATGGCGTTGGAGAGAATCTCAAACACCGCGTGTTTACATCCCTCCAGGTCATCGGAACCAAAAATGACCGCCGGACGCTTACGCACCCGGTCTTCGCCCTTCAGCATGGAGATGCTGGAATTGCCGTATTGCTGTTGTTTCTTTGTAGCCATATTCCTTACCTGCCAAAATATCAATAATTATTCTATCGTATTATATCCAAACCAAAAAGCAAAGTCAACCATTCTATAAAACTGTATTTTCTGCACAAAAAAAGCCGGCAGGCTTTGCAACCTGTCGGCTTTTCATCATTGATGTTTTTTCTTGGTCGTCAGCACCATGGCGCAAGCCAGCAGGCTCACCAGAATCAGCATCGGAGTCATATCCAAATCGCCGGTGGGCGGAATCGGCTCCACAGGCGGCTTGGGCAGCTCGTTCACAAAGTGAATCGTATACACCGCCTGTGCGCCCATAAACTCGATTAAACCCTCATGGTCGCCGGGGCCGGAGATGGGATACTGGTCGGCATAAACCTTACTGAACAACCCTAGCGGACAGCCGTCATAGAAAGGCCAGGAAATACCGTCAAGCGAAACCCACTGCAGGTCCTTTTCGGCAACCTTGGCGGTGCTGCCATCCTTATAGTAGACGGTAAACACCAGACCCTTGAGCATCGCCTTCATGTCCTGGGGCTCGAAGAAATACCGTCCCTTGGGGCCGGAGAAGAACCGGTCATCCCCCAGCAGGAAGGTATCCACCGGCAACTGATTCAGCTCGATGCGCTCCACCGGGCTGTCGATAATCTCCACGGGCAAAAGCGCCTCGAAGTCCAGATAGCTGAACCGCAGATACTGCTCGCCACCTTTGACCCAGGGGGCATCAGACTGGAATTCCTCCATCAGAACCACGTCACCGAAAATTCGGTCACTGACGTGGGCTGTCACGGAAGTGCCGTCACTGAACAGAATCTCCACCTCACGCAGGTTTGCCTGATAGGGCACATAGTACCAACTGCCACCCTCCAAGCGAATGCCGCAGGAATTTTCGGCAAGCATCAATGGCGAATCATCCTTCAGCCGGATGCCGATAACCGCTGCATCCTGCACCGTCAGTGCAAAGGACGTTTCCGCTTGATTGCAGCGCAGGATAATCAGCGACTGCTCCTGGTCAAGCTCCCACAGCAAATCCTCCTCGCCCACATAAGGGCCCTCCCGGTCGAAGGACCAGCTCTGGACGGTGCCGTCGGACCAGGTGATTTGCATCTGCATACCTGCCAAAAGCTGATAAGTCCACAGCTTCTCCAGAGCAGAGCTCAGATAGGTGGTATTATTCGGCAGGTGGGTAATCTCCATGGTGGCAATGGTACGCAGCTCTGACAGAATGATTTGCAAGCTGCCTTCGGTCATAGTTTCCGCAACGTTTTCCACATAACCGCTGTAAGTCACGCCGGACTCCAGATGATACAGCACCCGTCCATCCTGGGTCACGCTGGGCACATTCTCAAGCCAACCCGTCAGATTCCCCAGGCTCTGCAGGTCATAGTACCCCGTCTGCTCAGGGGTGAAGGAAATCGGCACAGAACTACCGGCAGGCAAGGTAAACTCCGCACATTCACCGGGTCGCACCACAATCAGCTCCATGTTATCGAGCACTACCACATCCACCGAAGCGGACAACCCCGAACCATTGGTAGCAGTGATAGTCGCCGTGCCCGGTGCCAGCAGATTGATTTTCGCATTGTCATAATCAGCCGACTCGATGGAAGCCACAGTTTCATCGGACGAGCTCCAGGTTAACTCCTCCGGGCGGCTGTTCACCGCGTCCCATTGGACAAAAACCTGGAGGAATCCACCCTTGAAGCCGGAATCTGGCGATGCCTCCAGCCGGAAGTGCTCACCGGCGACGCACTGGCGCAGGGAAAACATATACCGGGCATCCTTATCATAGTTGCCCCAGAAATCCACCGTAATAGCATATTCCACTCCGGCTTCCGCCCGGAACACCAGATTCTTATTATCGTAAATCCGACCATCCGCAGTTCGGACGGTCATTTGCAGATTGTGATTGATGTGCTGTTCCTCGTTATAAACCACGCTGAAGGAATAGAAATCGGAAATCTCGGGTGTGAACCAGAGCGTCTTGGTCACAGAGTGGTAGTTCCCCTCCTTGCCCGCAATCAGAATTTCCTTATCCTCGCCGGAGGATACCACTGTTTTTTCCACGGCGGAAATTTCCACAGAAGCCGAGCAACCGTTGGAGGCGGTAACGGTCACGATGGCTGTGCCCTCCCCCACCAACCGGTATTGGGCGCCGGCTCCATCCCCGGTAACGCTGACCACACCGGGGTCGCTGGAAGCCCAAACAATCTCACCGCCGGCGTTCATGGGATAAATCCGCAGACCAATGGTGCCCTCCTCCCCCAAAAAGCCGTCGCCGGGGGTATAATCCAATTCCAGCGCTTCCGGTTCCACGGGGTTAGACAGTCGGAAGGAGTGGGTCACCGGAGTAGTGCCGGGGCACCAGCAGTCCAGCCGGAACCAATAGGTCACCCCCGCCACCGCATCCACCTCCACACGACCATAGCCGGAGGAGATTTTCATGGCATCAAATGCCTCATCATCCATGGAAACGCTGTGGACGCTGAGGGTATCCATCTCCGGACTGTCGCCCACGCCGTAGAGCACCACCTGACCGTCCTGCGCCGCCGTATAGGCATAGTAGCGCACGTGGTCATCCGGTGTCACATCAAAGGTCACGGTCTGATCCAACTCAATGATTGGACAGGTGCTTTCCTCTGCGCTGACAGCGGCACAAAGGCAACCGCTCAGCAAGCATATTGTCAAAAGGGCGGAAATGATTTTCCTGATTTTCATCAACATCGACCCCCTATGTATTCTTTGGTAACATATATTATAATTGTAGGCAAATGCGAAGTCAATACGAATTATGTCGCTTTGAATAAAAATAAAACACTCCGCCGAAAGTTTTTTCAACGGAGTGCATAAATATTACAGCGTGTGGAAAACCGGCTCCCGCCCCTGGAAGGTGCAGACATAACCGAAAATGTCCTTCAAAATCCCGCAAGCCCGGTGGGTATACTGGCCCACCCGGTCGGCGGTGTGGGCGTCGGAACCCACGGTGACAATTCGTCCGCCCAGCTCGTGGAATCGACGGAAATAGGCTGCGTATGGCAGAAAATCACCGCAACGATCCACGCCGCTGGTGTTCATCTCCATGCCCTTCCCTTTCCGGACCAGCTGGCGCAGAATCTCATCCACCACAGCCTTGTGTTCCTCATAGGGCACCGGGCGGGGCGCATGGTGTGCGCGGGCCTTGCTGATGTAGGTCAGGTGTCCCAGAACATCGAAATCCTCATGGGCTTTCACGCACTCCAGGGTGGTTTCCAGGTATAGCCGCTCTGCCTCGTGGATGGTTTTTCCATCCCAGTATTCCTTGAAATACACGTCATATTCATCCACAAAATGAACAGACCCCAACACAAAATCGAACTTTGCCCGGCTCAAATCTTGCCGCAATGCCGCCGCATTTTCCGGGTACATTCCAAACTCCATACCCCGGCGAATCAGCAAATCCTCCGACTGCAACGCATCATAGGCACGGTGGTAAAAATCAGTATCAAAGACCATGGAAAGGTCATCGAAGTCCTTCACATAGTCAATATGATCCGTGAAACAAATTTCCTTCAGCCCGGCCTTCTTCGCCGCAGCAATCATCTGTTCCGGGGTATCGTGGCCATCAAAGGACACGGTGGAATGCATATGAAAATCAAACATCTCTATCCTCCCAAAATTGCCGGAATGCCGTAGGCAATGCCGCTACACTGTCGATTTGCTCCGCAGTCAGCCAGACAAACGCCCCCACCGGCTCCGTCACTTCCATGTAAAATCCACGCATCTCCCATTTTATGTGGGTAAAAATATGCTGCCGCTCCAGCTGTCGGCTGATTTGACGAGGCGAAAGCCCCATCCGTTCCACCGCCGCCACGGCCTCCGCCGGCTCCAGATGGCCGGATTCATTGGGAAACTCCCAAAGCCCTGCCAAGAGGCCGGATTCCGGTCGCTTGCTCAGAGCAAATTTGTCCTGACAGGAAAGAATATAAACCGTTCGTTTTTCCTGCCGTTTATCCTTTTTCGGGGATTTTACCGGATATTTCTCAGCCGTATTGTGAATCGCTCCGGCGCAGAACTCCCGGCAGGGACAGGCCTGACAGTCCGGTGCGCCATTGGGACCACATAAGGTTGCACCCAACTCCATCAGTGCCTGCGTGAAATCACCGGCTCGCTGTGGATACACCCGCTCCAGCTCCTGCTGAATGTTTTTCCGAAAGGCCGGCAAATCCACCGGCGTAGCATCCTCAGTCAATCGGGCAACCAGGCGCAACACATTGCCATCCACCGCCGCCTTCGGCTCATTGAACGCAATGGAAGCAATGGCCCCAGCCGTATAGGGTCCTATTCCCGGCAAGTCCAGAATCTGTGCATGATTCTGAGGGAACACACCCCCATAGCAATCCACAATAACCTGCGCTGCCTTTTTTAAGTTCCGCACCCGATTATAGTAGCCCAAACCCTCCCAAAGCTTGTGTAGCAGCTCGTCATCTGCCTTTGCCAGGGAGGAAATATCTGGCAGGGCCTGCAAAAAACGGGAATAGTAGCCTTTCACAGCCTCCACCCGAGTCTGTTGCAGCATAATTTCTGAGATCCAGACGTGATAAGGATCCCTGTCCTGCCGCCAGGGCAACTCCCGCTTATTGGCATCGTACCACGGAAGTAATACCTCCGGCAACCGCCGGAACACTGTTTCGTCCATTCCCTCACCCCCCATACCGGGCTATTTTACAACAATATTACACTTTGTGTCAAGGTCGCATCGCCTTTGCAAAGCATATCCCAGATATTACTTACAAGATACCAAAAGGGTTATCCCGCTTGGGATAACCCTTTTCGCACTTATAAACACACGAACTTATTCTCTATTACCCTTCAGGCTTTCCACCATATTGACCTTCGAGACCTTGCGTCTGAGCAGGCACAGGGAGCCAAAGTAGCTCAGGCAAATCAGCAAAGCGGAATAGACAAAGCTTTGCGGAGCAATATAGGCCTTGAGCAAAGCTCCAATGAAGTCCGCCAGAATGCCCATAAACCAATTATTAGACGCAAATACCAGAGGAATACTCAGCAAGAATCCAACAGGTACCAGAATATGATTGACATTCAGAACAATCTGGTTAATCTGCCTGTCCTTGTAGCCCAGCACCTTCAGCATGGAAATATTGGAGCGATTCTCCGTCACCAGCATATTGACAGCAACATAAATGGACGCCATGCAAATAACTGCACCAATGCCAATCACGAAGTAAATCATCACATCCATTTGGTTGGTCATATTTTGAAACTGCTCCTCAGCATCGGACTGCTTGATTACCTGAATCACCTTGGATGAGGGAATGTCCAGCTCCGTGTCACTCATGATGACATTGCTCACAGTTTCCTCCATGCCAAGCATGCGGGCGATGTTGGCCTTGCTGCCGTATACAGCGCTCTGCATGTCATTGTCGATGATGCCCGCAATGGTAAACGTGGTTTCCTCCAGGGACAAGGGATTGCAAAGGGTCAGGCTGTCGCCCGCCTTCAAATCCTGCAACCGAGCCATGACAGAGGTGATGTAATAGCCGTCCTCCAGGCTGATGGAATTGCCCTGGGTATCCTTCAGCTTCAAATAGGGGTTGGACTCCCGGGTTCCAATCACGCTGAACCGATTGCCGTCGGTGGTTTCCATAGTGGACATCAGCAGGGCCTCGCCGCCATAGACATTCTCCACGGTCAGTTCATTGAGAACGTACTGGTATTCATAGCTGCCCATTTCATCCTTTAGGCTCTGCTTGGTATTGTCCATGGTGTCCAGCAGGCTGAAGCCCAAAAGCGAAATATAGCTGCCCAGGAAGATGCCCAGGAACACCACGAAGGTTCTGGAAGGGTTGCCCACCAGGGAACGCAGGGCGTACTTGATGCGGAAGGACAGCTTCCTCTTTTTCAGCATGTGCTTGTAGTTTTTTTCGCCCTGGTCTGCGTTGCCGTTGAGCAAAAGGACGGAATCCTTTTTCAGCAGCTTATGCACGGAGCGCATAGCAGCAAGCATATACATCACTGTGGGCACAATCACACCCAAAACGGCCACCACCGGATTCAGCCGGCACTGGATACGCATGGGCTCGTAATCCGCCAACCCCAACTCACCGAAAGGCTGGGCAAATACCAACGCCAGGATTGCGGACAAAAGGCCGCCAAGCAGACCGGGAATCATGGCAAAACCTGCGTAGTGACGCATAAGCTGTCCCTTCCTGTAGCCCAGCGCCGTCAAAGTGCCAATCTGCTTCTGCTCCGACTTTACCTTCCGGTTGATGACAATGCTGACCAGCACCACCACCAGCAGAGGCATAATGGCCAGAACAATGTAGGAAACAGCGATGAACATTTCAGCCTGCATTTTAACGATGTAAATACGAATATTGTCGTCGGCAGACAGGTAAGAACGCATCTGATAGCGCTCATTCATTTCCTTGCGGAATTCGATTTGATTGTCCTGGGTATAGCGCACCAGATACAGGCAGTCCGTGCTGCCGATTCTTTCAAACTCCGCATCCGTCACATATGCAAGGAAAAAGGTGGTGACGTTTTTATATGCGTCATCCACATTTTCCAGCATGTACAGGTAGTCCGGGCGCTGGAAAAAGCCAGTGACCGTGTAAATCTTTTCGCCGACGGTGATTTGGCTGCCCAATTCCACTTTGTTCGCGACCGCATATCCTTCGGAAATAACCACTTCGTCATCCGTCAGCACATCCCGCCCCTCGGTAACATGATACAGGTTGACTTCCTGGGTTTTCTTGAACAGGCGGGTGGTGGTAGTGCCGGTTTCAATATTGGCATAATACTGCGGCTCCAGCGTGAGGGCGTATTTATCCTCCAGGGCAGTTATTTCTTCGTCAGGAATCGGAAGATAAGTCGAAAACTCCGCATCCTCAACCTTTTGCTCCGCAAAGAAATCATCGCCGAATTTCGCAATGGCTTCGCCCGAGATATTCATAATAAAGAACAGCAATAGGGTCAGGATGGTTAAAAGCGAGGACGAGATATAAAAAGAGCGGTCGTGCTTGATGCTGCGGCGGTATCTTTTATTCAGCTTCATTGACACATTCTCCTTACAGTTCCAGTTCGGAAGCAGCTTTTTTTGCAGGGTTCAGCTTGATTTCGTTGACCTTGCCGTCCTTGATGTAAACGACGCGGTCAGCCATCTGAGCAATGGTTTCGTTGTGGGTGATGATTACCGTGGTGGTTTTGTACTGCTTATTGATTTTTTCAACATACTCCAGCACCTGTCTGGAAGACTTGGTATCCAACGCACCGGTCAATTCGTCACACAGCAGCAGCTTCGGATTCTTAATAATGGCTCTTGCAATGGCCACGCGCTGCTGCTGACCGCCGGACAGTTCCTTCGGGAAGCGGTGACGGTATTTGCTCATGCCCAGAGCATCCAGAGCTTCATCAATGTCGAGGGGGTTCTCGGAGATATCTGAAACCACCTCGATGTTTTCCGACACCGTCAAATCGGGAATCAAATTGTAGAACTGAAAAACAAAGCCCACATCTTCCCGGCGGTAATCCGTCAGCATATTCTTCTTGTAGCCCGCCAGATTTCTGCCGTCTACAATGATTTCGCCCTCGTCCAAGTGGTCCAATCCACCCAGCATATTCAGCAGTGTAGACTTGCCGGAGCCCGAGGGTCCCAGAATGACGCAAATTTCGCCCTCTCCAATCTCCAGATTGAGATTATCCAGAGCATAAATCAGAGATTCACCCTCACCGTACTTTTTGGTCGCGTTTTTTAAGGCAATAAACATTGTTTCTTCCTCCTGTTTTTTGCAATAAAAAAACCCAAGCATAGCCTCAAAACTATACTTGGGTAAAAATAGAACCGTAGGCGGACTGCAAGTATAGTTTCTGACTATACATGAGTCTCGCAATTTAAAACAAGCCAGGCCGAAAGGTCAGGATGTTGACTTGTTACGTAATACGCTCGCTACTCCCTCATGGGATTCTTTTATTTTCGGGTAATATAGCACAGGAATCCCGGTTTGTCAATAGTTTATTCACAAAATTGCAAACATTTTGCACCATTGGCAGCAATATGCCGCCGGCATATTGCGATTTGATTGTTCGAATCCCTCATTTAAGAAAACAAAAAATCCGAACCCTTCACCAACTGGTAAAAAGTTCGGATTTGTCTTGTTTGGTACGCCGAAAGGGACTCGTTTGCATTTTCTCCCGCCCAGGCGGGAGAAAATGAAGGTAACCACCAGTGTTTGCACTGGTGATAAATGGTCGGACGTTCAAGTGTTTTTGGTCTGTGTCCACATTCATACCGAATGCGTCCCCAGACCAAAGGACTCTCCCACGGACTAGAAAAGTGTCCACCGGACACTTTTCTGCCCAGCCTTCGGCTGGGCCGTCCTTTCGAGTCCTTCTTTCTGTATACCAATAACAAAAGGGAGGCATATGCCTCCCTTTTGTTATTGGTACGCCGAAAGGGACTCGAACCCCCGACCTACTGATTCGTAGTCAGTCACTCTATCCAACTGAGCTATCGGCGCATTTGCTCGTCACCTGACGTGCCTAGATATATTAGCACATCACTTTACAAAATGCAAGCATTATTTTCAGATTTTTGAAAAATTTTTTTGCGCCGAAGCTGATACTTATTGCAAGTCCTGCAAATCAGCAAAAGTCATATCGTTTTCAACATTATCCCGGGCCAAATCCGTATCCAACTCCCGATAGGCTTCCGGAATCGGTTTCTCGTGCCAGACTTTCAACTCCGCCCCCATCGTACCGGCGATAATGGGATTCGCCTTCTTCTTTCCTGACTTTGCCTTGCCTTGAATCTGCGGCACCGGAGAGACCTCGTTATTTGGATGCAGCTTCGTCCAGTCCGGGCTCGCCATACCTTTTTTCGCCATGTTTCATCACCCCGCATTTAGTCTTCCTCAGGGCCCATTTTTGTATTCGTAAAATTTTTAATGTTTTTCGTTAAATTTTACTTGACAAACGTAAACTGCGATGCTATACTGAGCCCATCAAAGAAATGGAGGCAACCAAAATGCATAAACTAACCAAAACCGCAAAAGGACTCGATACCTTTTTCAAGGTCGTGCAGATTCTCTTCACCGTTCTGACTGTCGTGGCATTCGTCCTGGTGGGTCTGCTCGGCATCTGCCGCCTTGTGGTGGATGACCCCGAATTCTTTACCAGCACCGTCGAAACGCTGGACATCGGCTTCCTGGAGCTGGAGCTCGCCGGCGACCACACCCCCAATCAGGGTGTACTGTTACTGGAAGCCTGCGTAATCCTGGTGCTGTGCGGCATCTGCTGCCTGCTGGGTCGGATTGAGGTTAAGTACATCCGGGCAATTCTTGATTCCATGAAGCAGGGCCAGCCCTTCAGCGCCAGCGCCAGTATCAACCTGAAGAAGATGGCCATCCTGAGCATTATCATCGGTATCCTGATTAACTGTGTGGATCTGGTCGACCAAATCTTCATGGCCACCACTTATGGCCTGCCCGATTTGCTGATTAACCAGAAAATCACCGCAGTCAATTACCACTTCTCCTTTGATCTGACGTTCCTGCTCTACAGTGCGGTTCTGCTGCTCCTTTCCTATGTGTTCAGCTACGGCACGCAGCTCCAGGAGCTTTCTGACGAGACTCTGTGAGGTAGTCACTATGCCCATCATTTTAAGACTGGACCGGGTCATGGCTGACCGCAAAATGTCCCTAAACGAGTTATCCGAGCGGGTAGGCGTCGCCAACGTCAATTTGTCCAAGCTGAAAAACGGCAAGGTCAGTGCCATCCGCTTCTCCACCCTGGAATCCATTTGCGAGGTGCTGGACTGCCAGCCCGGAGACATTTTAGAATATCAAAAGGATTAACCTGTCACCGCCGGACTTTTGTCCGGCGGTTTTTTCTCGTCAAAACCGACCATACTACTCCCGAGGTGAATCGAATGACATCCATTTGGACAGAAACGACTTCCATGCCCCACTTTGCCCCCTTGTCCGGCGATTGCAAAACGGATGTGCTGATTGTCGGTGGCGGAATGGCCGGAATTCTCTGCGCAAAAATGCTTCAAAACGCCGGAATTGACTACATTTTGATTGAAGCGAACCGCATCGGCAGCGGTATTACCAAAAACACCACCGCAAAAATCACGGCACAACATGGTTTGATTTACCACAAGCTTGTCAACAAGCTTGGGGCAGAACAGGCCGGGCTTTACCTGCAAGCCAATCTGGACGCAGTAGAAATCTACCGACAGCTTTGCAAAGAAATGACCTGCGATTTTGAAAGCCAGGACTCTTTCGTTTATACCCGCCGCGACCCCAAAATAATTGAAAAGGAACTTTCCGCTTTGGAAACGCTGGAATTTCCCGCAGAATATACAGAAAATCTTCCACTTCCCTTCCCCACCGCAGGGGCAGTCTGTTTTACGAATCAATTTCAGTTTCACCCGCTGAAATTCCTTTGCGCCCTGTCAAAAGATTTGAATATTCGAGAGGACACCAAGCTCCTGGAGCTCGCCCCCGGTATAGCAATGACCAACCGGGGCACCATTCGAGCAGAAAAGATTATCATTGCCACCCATTTTCCCATTCTCAACAAGCACGGCAGCTACTTTCTCAAGCAGTATCAGCACCGTTCCTACGTTCTGGCGTTGGAGGGCGCCCCTCTGCCGGGCGGGATGTATGTGGACGCAAACAAAAAGGGGTTGTCCTTCCGAAGTTATGGCGACAAACTGCTTCTGGGCGGCGGCAGTCACCGCACCGGCAAAAAGGGCGGAAACTGGGCAGAGTTGGAGTCTTTTACGCAAACACAATATCCTCAGGCCACCATCCAGCACCGATGGGCGACGCAGGATTGCATGACGCTGGATGGCATCCCCTATATCGGACAATATTCCGCACAAACACCGAATCTATATGTGGCAACCGGCTTCAACAAATGGGGCATGACCTCCTCTATGGTGGCTGCTCAACTGCTATCAGATTTGGTGCAGAGCAAGCAAAATGCCTGTGAAGTGCTATTCTCCCCAAGCCGCAGTATCCTAACTCCTCAATTGGCGTTCAATAGCATCGAGGCCCTGTCCAATTTACTGCGCATTGCACCAAAGCGTTGCCCTCATATGGGCTGCGCGCTGAAGTGGAATCGGGCAGAACGGAGCTGGGACTGCCCCTGTCACGGCTCCCGGTTCGAGGAAAACGGAAAACTCATCGATAATCCAGCCACCGATGACCTAAATTCATAATTTCCCTCTTGTTTTTTTAAGAAACAGGGGTTATAATGTCGAAAGAATTGAAATAGGAGGTCATTATCATGGCTGTTAAGATTGAAAAGAATACCATTATCGGCGACGTGCTGGACATCGCTCCTCAGGCCGCTCCCCTGTTCTTCGCCATCGGCATGCATTGCCTGGGCTGCCCCTCTTCCCGGGGTGAGACCGTCGAGGAAGCCTGCATGGTCCACGGCATCGAGTGCGATGCATTCCTGGCCCAGCTGAACCACTTCCTGGAGGCCTACGAAGCCGATCAGGCTGAGAAGAACGCCTAATCTCACCGGCAACGCCGTCCCGCATCCGCCGGGACGGCGTTTCTTGCTCTATACAGTTCAATTCACGGAGGAACATTATGAAACTCCCCCTATCTGACCGTCTGTTGCGGTGTGCCGGGTATATTTCCGGCGGAATCCGTGTTGCGGACATTGGCTGTGACCACGGCTATCTTGGCATTCACTTGCTGCAAAATGGACAAGCCAGCGCCATCATCGCCGCCGATGTAAACGAAGGTCCCCTACAAAGCGCCATGCGCAATGCCTTAAAATTCGGCGTGCGGGACAAAATGCGCTTCTACTTATCTGACGGCGCACGGAATATCCCCCAGGATTTCGACGCCCTGGTCTGCTCCGGCATGGGTGCAGATACTATGATTCATATTCTGACCGACGCCCCTTGGCTCAAATCGGAACAATATTTTCTGGTCCTGCAATGCCAGAGCAAGACCCCTATGCTTCGGCAGTTTTTGTCGGAGCAGGGCTGGTGTATCAAGGAAGAATCCATCGTTCGGGACGGAAAATTCCTGTACACAGTCATTGTTGCCCATTGGCAGCCGGATGCACCCAAGCTAACCCCGGCTCAATGCCAGATTTCCCCTGCCCTGCTTCGTAGCAGCTGCCCGGAGCTAAGCGAATACTGCCAAAGAATCATGGACGGCCTGCGCTTGGCAGTGACCCACCAAAACGACCCAGAAAAATCGGCTATTTTAGAGGAACTTAATAATCTGATGCTGTAAATGATTATTTATAGGATTAGCGGTGCACAAGAAAAGAACCACGTCATTGCGAGCCAGCGTAAGCTGGCGTGGCAATCTCCTGAGAATAAAACGTATCAGTTCCCTTTAGAGGAGATCGCCACGGACCCAAAGTCCCTCGCGATGGCAGACATTTCTATACGATTTACTGAGCCGTTCGTTACCGAGTGTGCCCAATGGTGTGGGATTACCGCCTGGGTAGGTGACGAGATTTGCCGCGGGCCATGCCCGTAAACAATCATTTACCCCACTCAAGGAGGAATCAATATGACCACCGTTCAGGATATTTTGAAATTTATCGAGGGCATTGCACCCCCCTATATGAAGGAAAGCTGGGACAATGTGGGTTTAAACTGCGGCCGCCGGGACCGCCAAGTTCGCAAAATTCTGGTAGCACTGGACCCCTTCGCCCCCGTCTGCCAGGAGGCCGTCACCTGGGGTGCCGACCTGCTGGTGACTCATCATGCGCTGATTTGGAAGCCCGGCTTTGTTACCGACCAGAGTGAGTGGGGCAAAAACGCCCTGTACCTCATTGAAAATGGAATTGCTCACATCAACGCCCACACCAATCTGGACTGCGCCCCCGGTGGTGTCAACGACCGGTTGGCACAGGTTCTGGGTCTGGATGAAATCCAGGTCATCGAGCCCAAGGGCACAGACCAGGAAGGGCGCCAGTGGGGACTTCTGCGTCAGGGTGTGGTGCAGGAGCAGAATCTGACAAACTTTCTGTCCGCTGTAAAGGAGCGGCTGGGCAGCGAGGGTCTGCGGTATGTGGACAGCGGCAAGCCGGTGCGCTATGTGGCCGTGGGCGGCGGTGCCTGCGCCAGCGAGTTTATGGCGGCAGTTCGTGCCGGATGCGACACCTTCGTCACCGCCGACGTGAAGTATAACCAGTTCTATGATGCCCACTGTGCCGGGCTGAACCTGATTGACGCCGGTCACTTCCACACTGAGAACCCCGTAGTCGCTCTGCTGGCTGAGAAAATTTCCGCCGCATTCCCGGAAATTCAGGTGGAAATTTCAAAAAGTCATGGTGATTCCATGAAATTCTATTGATTTTTCCGTGCCGTAGTGCTAAAATATATCAGATATTTTTTGAAGGGAAGAATTACTTATGTCCGGACATTCCAAATGGCATAACATCCAAAAAACCAAGGGCGCGCAGGACGCCAAGCGTGCTGCCGCTTTCACCAAGATTGCCAAGGAGCTGATTGTGGCCGTTAAGGAAGGCGGCGGCATCGCCGACCCCGCCAACAACTCCCGTCTGGCCACCGTTATCACCAAGGCCAAGGCCGCTAACATGCCCAACGACAACATCAAGCGCTGCCTGGAGAAGGCCAGCGGCGCTGGCGGCGGCGACAACTACGAGTCCATCACCTACGAAGGCTACGGTCCCGGCGGTGTGGCTGTCATCGTAGAGACCATGACCGACAATCGTAACCGTACCGCAGGCTCCATGCGTCACCACTTCGACAAGTTCGGCGGCAACCTGGGTGCTTCCGGCTGCGTGAGCTGGAGTTTCGACAAGAAGGGCGTGCTGGTCATCGACAACTCCGAGGAGGAGCTGGACGAGGAAGAGGTTATGATGGACGCAATGGAGGCCGGCGCCGACGATTTCGAGGCAGACGGCGACGTGTTCACCATCTACACCCTGCCTGACGACTTTAACGACGTGGTCGCCAACCTGGGCAAGTACACCTTCGTGTCCGCTCAGATTGAAATGGTGCCCCAGAACTATCAGAAGCTGGAGACTGAGGAGCAGATTTCCCTCATGGAGAAGCTCATCGACATCATGGAAGACGATGACGATGTGCAGAATATCTGGCACAACTGGGATCAGGAATGATCGGTTACCCCGGCGGGACTAATCCCGCCGGGGCTCGTTTTTGCTGGGAATATTGATTGATTTTGCGAAGTCTTAGTAAAGTTTTTTACTAAATCACATAGTACATTTCTTTACTTTGCTACACTATGGGTATCCTATCGTAGGAGGGCAAGGTATGAAAAGCATTACGGAAATTATCCGAGGACTGCGAGAAGACCACGATTTGACCCAAGCACAGGTAGCAGAAATTCTGGGAACCTCCCAAACCATGTACGCCCGCTATGAGCGCGGTGCTAACGAGATGCCCATCCGGCATCTGATTACCCTTTGTCAGTACTACAACGTGTCGGCGGACTACATTCTGGGCACCAAGCCCGATTCCCGCCGCAATTCTTCAAAAAAGTAAAACCGCCGGTTTCCCGGCGGTTTTTTAGTTTTTCAAACTCTGCAGAGGGGCAGGAATCCGTCCGCCCCGAGCGATGAAGATTTCAGTGCTTTCGCCGTGAACCGGCATCACCGGCGCACTTCCCAGCAAGCCGCCCATCTCCACCCGGTCGCCCACCACCTTACCGGGGGCGGGAATAATACGCACAGCGGTGGTCTTTGTATTGACCATGCCGATTGCTGCTTCGTCGGCAATAATCGCGGAAATCGTGGATGCAGAGGTATCTCCCGGCACCGCAATCATGTCCAGACCAACAGAGCACACGCAGGTCATGGCCTCCAGCTTATCCAGCGTGAGTACACCCGCCTCAGCGGCGGCAATCATGCCCTCATCTTCGGACACAGGGATAAAAGCGCCGGACAAGCCGCCCACATGATTGGATGCCATCACGCCACCTTTTTTCACCGCATCATTCAGCAGTGCCAGTGCGGCTGTGGTACCGTGGGTGCCGCAGACCTCAAGTCCCATTTCCTCCAGGATTCGGGCCACACTGTCGCCCACCGCGGGGGTTGGTGCCAAGCTCAAATCCACAATTCCAAAGGGTACATCCAGCCGTCTGGATGCCTCCACGCCTACAATCTGACCCATGCGGGTGATGCGGAAGGCGGTCTTTTTTATGGTTTCCGCTACCACATCGAAGGGTTGCCCCTTAACACTTTGCAGGGCATGGTACACTACGCCAGGGCCGGAAACACCCACATTGAGCACACATTCCGGCTCGCCTACACCATGGAAAGCACCTGCCATGAAGGGATTATCCTCCACAGCATTGGCAAAAACCACTAATTTTGCGCAGCCCAAACCATCATTATCCGCGGTCAATTCTGCCGTTTGCTTAATAATTTTACCCATTTCCGCCACGGCATCCATATTAATGCCGGCCTTGGTGGAGCCCACATTAACACTTGCACAGACCCGCTCGGTACACCGCATGGCCTCAGGGATGGAACGAATCAGCTTCCAGTCGCTGTCGGTACATCCCTTCTGCACCAGAGCAGAAAAGCCGCCGATGAAGTTCACGCCCACTTCCTTCGCCGCCCGGTCCATGGCAACCGCCAGGGGCACCAGGGAATCCTCCCGGCAGGCGGCACCCACCAGGGACATAGGCGTTACGGATATTCGCTTATTGACGATGGGGATTCCAAATTCCCACTCAATATCCTGACCGACCTGCACCAGATTCTGAGCCCGGCGGCAGATTTTATCGTAAATCTTGTCGGCGCAGGCGTGTACGCTGGTATCCGCACAGTCCAGCAGGCTGATACCCATGGTAATAGTGCGGATATCCAGGTGGCGCTTGTCAATCATGTCCTGGGTCTGAATAATATCCTTTTGATTCAGCATAGTCTACCTCACACCCGGTGCATAGCCTCGAAAATATCCTCGCGCTGGACACGGATGCTCAGACCCATCTGCTGCCCCTTGGCATCCATGACACGGCACAGCTCCGCCAGGGGTACGTTGCAGGCGGACACGTCCACCACCATCATCATGGTAAAGTATTCCTGCAGAACTGTCTGGCTGATGTCCAGAATATTCACGTTATATGCCGCAAGGGTCACGCAGGTCTCGCCAATGATGCCAACCCGGTCCTTGCCCACAACTGTCACAACTGCTTTCATCATCACACCTCGTAATCTGCGGCAACCCGGTTGGCCAGCAGGTGGAAGAACTGATCTTTCGCCGCCAGATGCAAGGGATGCACTGCGTACTCATCAAGAGCCTGGCGGCTCTCAAATTCGGAATACAGGCAATAGTCCATACCGCCCTGGAAGCAGGAACGGATTTCCATTGCCAGCAGGCCGGGAATCTTGCCTACCAGAGGCTCCAAAAGATTGGCAATCACGGTAACCGACGCAGCCTTGTCCACGTCCTCCTTAAAGGTGTATGCAACAATATGCTTAACCATTGTTTCTTCTCCTTTTGGTGTCGTTTATTATGATAAATGATTGTTTATATTACGATTCGTGTTGCCCCTCCTGGGCGACAGCGCCGCTGTGCGGCGCATACCTTCCCCCGAGGGGAAGGTGCCGAGCGTAGCGAGGCGGAAGAGGAATGGCGAGGTGTTTATCTCAGGATTATGTACGTAAAGGTGCTAAATCGTAACTTTTCTGCCCGCATTCCTCTTCAGTCACCGCCTGAAGGCGGTGACAGCTTCCCCCCGGGGGAAGCTTTTTGCGCCGCCGAGCGGCGCCGTTTCTTACTTCGCTAAACAATCATTTACCTATCTCCCAAAATACAAATACCGAGGCCGGCACTTGCCAGCCCCGGTACGGAAGCTTAATTACTCAGCATCCTCGGCGTCCTCAGCAGAAGTTTCCAGCAGAGCACGGATGGACAGGGAGATGCGCTTGTTCTCAGCGTCCACATCGGTAATCTTGACCTGGACCTCCTGACCCTCGGACAGAACATCCTCGGGCTTGCCGATGCGCTTGTCAGCAATCTGAGAGATGTGAATCAGACCGTCAACACCGGGCAGAATCTCAGCGAAGGCGCCGAAGGTCATCAGCTTGACAATCTTGGCATCCACCACGTCGCCCACAGCGTACTTGGTCATGAACTGGTTCCAGGGGTTCATCTCAGCAGTCTTGTAGCCCAGGGAAATCTTGCGGTTCTCAGCGTCGAAGGAAATGACGTAAACGTCGATTTCATCGCCAACCTTCACGACCTCAGCCGGGGTCTTGATGCGGTTCCAGCTCAGCTCGGAAACGTGAACCATACCGTCCACACCGCCGATGTCAACGAAAGCGCCGAAGGAAGTCAGGGACTTCACAACACCGTGGAACTTAGCGCCGACCTCAATCTCAGCCCAAATCTTCTCACGGTTTGCCTTACGCTCCTCGGAGTTGACAGCACGGATGGAGCCAATCACACGACGGCGAGCACGGTTGACCTCGGTGACCTTCAGCTTGACGGTCTTGCCAACCATACCGGTCATGTCGCCACCCTTGGCGATGCCGGACTGGGAAGCGGGGATGAACACACGAACGCCCTTGACGGAAGCGACCAGACCGCCCTTGTTCTCCTCGGTGATGACACCCTCGATGGTGGCCTTCTCCTCCACGTAAGTGCCCATCTCGTCCCAAACCTTCATGCCGTCCAGCTTCTTCTTGGACAGCTGAACAGTGCCCTCCTGGTCGTTGACACGAACCACGAAGACCTCGATTTCGTCGCCGACCTTCAGGATATCCTCAGCCTTAACGGCGGGGTCGGTGCTGACTTCATCATACGGAATGTAACCGGCATGCTTAGTGCCCAGGTCGACCTGGACTTCGGTGTTGCCGATGGCAGTCACGATACCGATAACCTTATCTCCTGTATTTAAAGTCTTGATGGACTGCTCCAGAAGTTCTTCGAAGTTCTCCTCCTGTACAGCCTCAACATTAGTAATTTCGCTCATAGTCTTATTGACCTCCTTTATTATCCACGCCGGCGTGGAAGCGCCAGCCGTGATTCCAACATGAGTGACCCCCTTAAAGAAAGCGGGGTCCAGCTCTGCGGCATTATCCACCAGAGCCACCCGGGGACAATGCTCCCGGCAAATCATCGCGAGGCGGCCGGTATTGGAACTGGTGGGGTCTCCCACCACAACCATAGCCTGACAGGATGCGCTGAGAACAGCCGCTTCGCCCTGCCGAAATTCCGTCGCTCTGCATATTGTATCAAATATTTTTACGTTAGTAAACTGTTTTTTTGCAATTTCGCAACATTTTTTCCAAAGTGCCTCTGTGGAGGTGGTCTGCGACACCATACACAGGCCAAAATCGGTTGAGATTTCCCCCGATTGTGCCCAATTCGACAGCTCCTCCGGATTTTCGAAGATGCGGCAATCGTCGCACCAGCCGGCGATACCCTCCACCTCGGGGTGGGCGCGGGTGCCAATAATGATGGGCAGGCGCCCTTCCTCCCGGGCTTTCGCCACGATGCCGTGGATGCGTTTGACGAAGGGGCAGGTTGCATCGATGATTTCAACACCCCGTTCCTCCAAGGTGTCTACCACCTTCTTGGTTACACCATGGGAGCGGATGATGACGGTCATGCCGGGCTGTGCCTGCTGGGGGCTTTGGATGACCTTTACCCCCAGCTTCTCAAACTTCTCCACCACATGGCGGTTATGGATGATGGGACCCAGGGTAACCACCTGCTTGCCCGCACCGGCGGACTGCTCCACCAGCTCCACTGCCCGGGAAACACCAAAGCAAAAGCCGGCATTTTTGGCAACAATCACGCTCATACGCCGATTTTCTCCGCCACAATTGCCTTGATTGCTGCAACCACGCCCTCAATATCCAGGGCAGAGGTGTCCACCTTCACCGCATCCTTGGCCTGCTTCAGCGGGGCGATGGGGCGGTGGGTGTCCTGGTAATCCCGCTGCTGAATCTCCTTGAGAATCTGGGGCAGATTCGCCTTCTGTCCCTTGGCAATCAGTTCGTCATACCGCCGCTGGGCACGAACCTCTGGATTGGCGGTAAGGAAAATCTTCACATTGGCACGGGGCAGCACCACCGTGCCGATGTCCCGACCGTCCATAATGACATTGTGCTTCTTGGCCACATCCCGCTGCATATCCAGCAGCATATCCCGCACCACCGCGTGGGCAGAAACCAGGGATGCCTTCTGAGAAATATCCTGAGTACGGATGTCGCCGGATACGTCCATGCCGTTCATAATCATGTGCTGAACGCCATCATCGTCATACTCGATTTCGATGGTCAGCTCGTCGATGTAGCGCTCCACACCGTCCACATCCTTGGGACTGACGCCCAGCAAATCCAGAAAATATGCCACAGTGCGATAAATAGCACCGGTATCTACATAATAATAGCCCAGTTCTTTCGCCAGTCGGCGGGCGATGGTGCTCTTGCCGGCACCAGCGGGACCGTCAATGGCGATGGAATAAGTCTTTGCCATGTTATTTTCCTTCTTTCTATTGATAGAACAATTATTGGGCAGCCCGCAATTTGGCCAATGCAGCGGTTTCCCGGGCCACCACTTCCTCTGCCGTCAAACCCAGCCGTTTGCCGGTCTGCTCGGGAGTAAGGGGCTTACCGCCCTCCAGGCCGAACCGCAGCTCCAGAATCCGGGCATCCTCGGGCTCCAAATCCGCCAACAAATCCGCGATTCGTTGACGCATCTGGAAGTAGGCAGTATTCTCCACGGCCTGCTCATCCTCCGGGTCTTCTTCCTCGGGCTGGGCGGGTGCCTTGGTCTGTGCCAGCAATCGGGCAGACTCCAGCATTTTCGCCACAGTGTCGGTTTCCTCCACACTCATATGCAGACCCTCTGCCAGCTCCTCCAAGGTCGGATTGCGGCCCAACTCCGACAGAAGCCGCTCATCCACGGAGCGTAAATCCTCCATAGCCTGGCGCATTTTCTGGCCCACGCCCTGGTCCCGGGCCTGCATAGTGACCAGCCGGTTCATACCGGAGCGGATGTGCCAGATGCACTGCTCCCGCAAATTGCCGTCGGTAAACTCCAGAATGCCCTGCCAGAGCCCCAGACTGCCCTCCTGAATCAGATCCTGCAGCAGTACGCCCCGGCCAACCAAACCACAGGAGATTTCCACCACCGTACTCAGCATCAAATCTGTAATTTGCTCCACCACGGACCGGTCGCCTTCTTTCAGTCGCTGGGCCAGCAAGTCAATGTCGCCACAGGCGGGAATTGCCGCCAGCTCCTCCAGGTACAGCCGCAGGGGATCTGTTTCATCCAACTGCTGCACCCACTGATCATTGTTGACCAGTTCCTCTTCCCGGCGCAAACGCACCGCTGCCTCGCCGGTACCAGAGGCCTTGGGAAGGTCGTTCACATCCAACAGAATCTTCCGCCGCTCCAGCTCCAGCAGCGCATCCTCCACCGTCTGCTCCTGCTCCCCTTCCATCAGGGTCAAGAACCGGGTAGCGGACAGGCTGCCACCGTCTTCTATTTGCTCCAAAGCCAGCTCCCAGGGAGCCTGCTCAAAGGTAAAATCCAAATTCATTCCAAAAAATCCTCCAGTCCCATACTGGCACCGTTTTTTTTCAGCTTTTCCATGGCCTGGCGCTCAATTTGCCGCACCCGCTCCTTAGAAATGCCCATAATGCCGCCGATTTCCTCCAGCGAATGGCACACGCCGTCCGCCATACCGAAATGCAGACGCAACACCTGCTGCTGCCGCTCATTCAGCATGGACATCAGCCGCTCCATGGTGGCGGTCAACTCCTCCCGGATTAGCTGCTCCTGAGGTTGGGGGGCATGAACATCCTCCAGCAGAAGCCCCAGCGTGCCATCATCGTCCCCGGCGGGAGCATCCAGCGAACAGGTTTCCGGGGTCAAGCGCAGAAGCTTGCGGACCTTGTCCGTAGGCAGACCGCATTTTTCGGCAATCTGCTCCTCGGTGGGCTCTTCCCCCAGCTCTTGAATCAAGGCATTTTTTGCGGATATGACCTTCCGCATCCGCTCAGCGGTATGCAGGGGCACCCGAATCATAGTGCCGTGATTGATCAAACACCGGGTCACACCTTGTCGAATCCACTTGGTGGCATAGGTAGAAAAACGGAATTCCAGGGTGTGGTCAAACTTCTTTGCCGCCACCAGTAGACCGATACTACCCTCCTGAATCAAATCCAGCAAGGGCACGCCCCGCCCGGCATACTCCCGGGCCACACTGACTACCAGCCGCAGATTGCTATCCACCATCTGGCGGATGGCATCCTCGTCGCCCCGGGCGCAGCGCATGGCAAGCTCCCGCTCCTGCTCAGCCGTCAGAAGCGGGAACTGGCGTATTTCGTTCAGGTACTGCCGAACATCGTCCTCACCGGCGCTCACCGTTGGGGACTCCAAATAGGCTGCGGTCATGCCTTCATTCCTTTTCTGTTTTTCAAATCGTTGGCAAACGCCAGCAAATCGTCATCGCTGGTCACCTTGCCCGCCTGGTGCTCCGCCCGGATGGTGCGGACGCAGTCCAGCAAAGCCTCCTCATTCACCGGACCGTCCTGCCGTTGCAGGATACCCGCCAGATGGGACATTTCCTCACCGGAGAAATCCTCCAGCACAGAAAGTCGCACCTCCAGCGCCTGGTCATAGCGCCGACGGAGTTGACCATAGGCGCGTCCCAGAAGTTCAGAGGAAAACTCCTCCTGCTTCAAATCCTTTAGTTGCGCGAACAGAGCAGGCTCCTTCAAAATAAGTGCCAGCACCGCCTCCTCTGCCATAGCAGAGCGCATATTGTCATAGCGGATGGACCGGGCCCTGGGCTGAAGATTCTTCGCCGGGGACAGGTCAATCTGCTCCTGTTTCTTCTTTTCCCGGTTCATGCGCCGCTTGTAGGCCTTGTCCACCTCCAGTTTCAGCGCATCATAGCTGATGCCGGCGGCCTCCGCCACCCGGTGGCCGTAGACCTCCCGCTGAACCGCGCTGCCCAGAGTGCACAGCAGCTCCGCAGACTCATAGATGTATTTGACCCGCTGGTCATCCTCCCGCAAATCGTACTTACGGCGGATGGCATTGAGCTGATATTCCACCCGGTTGGCGGACTCTTCCAGCAGGAGCTTGAACTTGTCCGCACCGAACTTTTTCAAGTATTCGTCCGGGTCTTTGGCATCCCGCATTTGCAGAACCTTCACCTGCAGACCGGCCTTTTCCAGGATGGGAATCGCTCGCTGGGTGGCATTCTGACCAGCCTTGTCGCCGTCATAAATCAGCACCACCTGGTCGGTGTATTTGGACAGCAGGTTCGCACCATCCTCGGTAAGTGCCGTGCCAAGAGATGCCACGGCGCAATCAAAACCGTACTGGTGCAGGGCGATGGCGTCCATGTAGCCCTCCACCAGAATTAAGTACCCAAGTTTACTTTTCTTTGCAATATTCAAAGCAAACAGGTTCTTTCTCTTGTTAAAAATCAGGGTTTCCGGGGAATTTAGGTACTTGGCGGCATTGTCATCCTTCTTCATGATGCGTCCACCAAAGCCAATTACGTTTCCACGCACATCGATAATAGGAAACATCAGCCGGTCCCGAAACCGGTCAAACAGGCTGCCGTTTTTCTTGGAAATGGTGACCAATCCGGAATCCTTCAGCTCCTGGTCGGTATAGCCCTTCTTATGCAGGGCATCCACCAAATCCGTCCAGCTATCCGGCGCATAGCCGATACCAAAATTGGTCAGCACCGACTTGGGCATACCACGACCGGCAGCATAGGCCAACGCCGCCTGCCCCTCGGGGGCATATAGCTTGGCGTGGAAGAATCGGGCGGCCTCCTTATGAAGCGCCCACAGCCGCTCCTGCTGATGGTAGCGACTCTGATACTGCTCATCCTCCGGCACCGCCATGCCGCAACGCTTGGCAAGAGCCCGAACCGCGTCCGGATAACTCAACCCCTCCACCTCCATCTGGAAGTTGATAACGCCACCGCCCTTGTGGCAGCCAAAGCAGTAGTACATACCCTTGTCCGGAGCAACAGAAAAAGAGGCGGTCTTTTCCCCATGGAACGGGCACAGTCCAAACATATTGGAGCCGCTTCGCCGCAGGTTCACATACTGCCCCACCACGTCCTCAATGGGATTGCGTGCCACCAGTTCATCAATAAACGCCGCAGGAAATGCCATGGTTCGACCTCCTCTCATCCAGATTTATTTATTATAGCACATCATCCCCGGACATGCCACCCCATGGGAATGAAAATTTCTGTGAATTTATCCACCGCATAGTTATCGGTCATGCCGGCGATGTAGTCACAAACCGTGCGCTCCATGCCGTCGAAGGACATCTGAGGATGGAAATCCTCCGGCAGCTCCTCCGGGTGGGTGATGTAGTGCTCAAACAACCGCTGGAGCATATCTTTAGCCTTGCTTTCCTCCCCTTTTGCCACGGGGTTGCGGTAGACCCGCTCAAACATGAACGAGCGCAGATCCATTAGTGCCTTGTCTACCTCCGGCGAGAGCATCACCGCTCCGGCTTCCCGGGAGGTCTGAATGGCATCAATAACCAAGGTGTTGACCCGGGCGGAATGGGTTTGACCCAGAACATCAGAAATCTGGGCAGGAATGTCATCATCCGTCAGAATCCCTGCCCGGATGGCATCGTCGATATCGTGGTTGACGTAGGCAATCTGGTCACTACGGCGCACCACCTGTCCCTCCAGGGTTTCGGGAATATGGGGACCGGTGTGGCCCAAGATGCCCATGCGTACCTCGTGGGTCAGATTCAGGCCCTGTCCGTCCCGCTCCAGAATGTCCACAACACGTAGACTCTGCTCGTTATGACGGAAGGGCTGACCCAAGCATCGGGACAGGGCATCCTCTCCGGCATGGCCGAAGGGGGTGTGCCCCAAATCATGCCCCATGGCAATGGCCTCTGCCAAATCCTCATTGAGCCCCAGTGCCTGGGTAATGGTCCGGGAAATCCGAGTGACCTCCAAGGTGTGGGTCATGCGGGTACGGTAATGATCGCCCTCGGGGCTGAGGAACACCTGGGTTTTGTGCATCAGCCGGCGAAAAGCTTTGGAATGAACGATGCGATCCGTATCACGCTGGAAGCAGGTTCGCACGTCATGCTCCCGCTCCTCCTCCGGTCTGGGGCGTCCCTTGCTTCTATCCGCAAATGCCGCCAGAGGGTTCAGCCGTTTGTGCTCCAAAAGCTCCAATTCTTCCCGAATCGTCATAAAAATCACTCCTTTTTATACTTTCAAACCGGAAAAGCCCGGTACTCCTGCCCAGTTTCCATCCCCTCGATGGTGCCGGCACTCATGTCCGTCAGTCGGTCCAAAAAGGGCTGAGTCTGGGCTTCGGGCATCAGAATTTCCAGCTCCACATCCATGCCGAACTGGGTATCCCGCAGGATGCCGCCGAAGGCCTCCACCTCCAGCTTCACCCGCTCATAAAAATTATAGGGAATGGGCACATAAAGCGCCGTCCATACCCGTTTCATGGACTTTCCCGCCGCATCCACAGCGATTTTCGCACCCTTGGTATAGGCCCGAACCAAGCCACCGGCACCCAGCAAAATGCCGCCAAAGTACCGAGTAACCACGCACACGATGTTGTAAAGCCCCTCCCGCTGCAAAACCTGCAGCATGGGCATACCCGCCGTGCCGCCGGGCTCACCGTCATCAGAAAACCGCACAGCACCATCCTTAATAATATAAACCCAGCAGTTGTGGGTAGCATCGTAGTGCTGTTTTTTCATCTCCTGGATTTTCGCCAGGGCCTCCTCCTCGGTTTCCACCGGCCACGCCCGGCCGATAAAGCGGGATTTTTTCTCTATAAATTCATCCTCGCCGTAGCCGGTTGGGACCAGATATTCCTCCAAGGCTCATCGCTCCTCTGTGATATACTCTTTCAGCCGTCCGTACAGAATCGGGTCGAGCACCGTTTCCACCACGATGCCCTCGCCGGTGTAATCCACGCTCTTGACCTGTGCATTTTTGTGGAGGGTATCCACCAGACCGCCCTGGATGTAAGGCAGCGTCAGCACCACATGATGACGGCTATGACCCAATGCGTTTTCGATGGCTCGGAGCAATTCTTCCATGCCATATCCGTGACGTGCGGACATTCTCACCACATCTTCCCCGATGGGGATGTCGGTAGAAGGCACCAGATCCGCTTTATTATAACACCGCAAAACTTTGGTACCAGGCTTGGCCAGCTTGGCAATCAGCCGGTCCACCACCTCGATATGCTCCTCCCGGTTCGGGTCAGCAGAATCGATTACATGGAGCAACAAATCCGCAAATTCCAGTTCCTCCAGGGTTGCCCGGAACGCATCCACCAGATGGTGGGGCAGCTTGGCGATAAAGCCGACGGTATCGGACAGTACCACATCCAGATTATCGGACACTGTCAGCTGCCGGGAGGTGGTGTCCAGGGTGTCGAAAAGCCGGTTATTGGCGGGAATACCCGCACCGGTGAGTTGATTCAACAGGGTGGATTTTCCCGCATTGGTATAGCCCACAATGGCCACCACCGGCACGGAATTCTTCATCCGCCGCTCCCGCTGCACTGCCCGAACCTGGCGCACCTGCTCCAGCTCGTGCTGCAAGCGGGTAATGCGCTCCCGGATATGCCGACGATCGGACTCCAGCTTGGTTTCGCCGGGACCCCGGGTACCGATGCCGCCGCCCTGGCGGCTCAGGCTTTTGCCCATACCGGACAGCCGGGGGAGCAAATACTGATACTGCGCCAGCTCCACCTGCAAGCGGCCTTCCTTGGTCTTGGCCCGCTGGGCGAAGATGTCGAGAATCAGCGCACTGCGGTCCAAAACCGTGACGCCCATAATTTCCTCCAGCGCCCGGATGTTGCCAGGAGATAGCTCATTATCAAAGATGACCATGGTGGATGCCGTGGCCTCCACCAGCATTTTCACTTCAAGCGCCTTACCCTCGCCGATGAAACTGTGGGCATCGGGGGTGTGGCGGTTTTGCAAAACTTTTCCGGTGCAAAAGCCGCCGGCGGTTTCCAGCAGTGCCTCCAGCTCCTCCAAGGTTTCGTCGGTGGCGGTCTGGGCTTGGGTGAAGCAGTCCGCATTCAGTCCCACCAAAACCGCCCGTTCTTGTACCATTTCATCGAAGTTTGTTTCCATTTATGCCCTCCGTCTGCATTCAATTAATATATTATACCACACATTTCGCAGTACGGATAATATTTCTCTCAAAAACCTGGGTAGTTCTGAGAAAAAATTGTCAATGGCACAGCAAGGAATTTTGCCGCAAAACAAGCAATGGAAACCGAAGGAATACTTTGTGTATTTCGAGGTTTTCATAGTGCGGGGTTGCGGCAAAAGAGCCGCTGTGACATGAGAATTATTTCTCAGAGCTGACCAAAAAAACAAAAAGTCCGCACTACGCTCACGCAGTGCGGACTTCTCATTACTTCAGGCCAAAACGCTTGTTGAACCGATCAACACGTCCACCGGTGTCAACCAGCTTCTGCTTGCCGGTATAGAAAGGGTGGCACTTGGAGCAGATTTCAACGCGGATGTCCTTCTTGGTGGAACCGGTCGTAAAGACGTTGCCACAGGCACAGCGAATGGTAGTCTGTTCGTAATTGGGATGGATACCTTCCTTCATGTTGTTCACCTCTTTCTTATCAGTTAAAGGGCATAGAAATCCCTTAGCAATTTCAATCGCCCGAGTATAATAACACATTCATTTTGGAAATGCAAGTGTTTTTTTACGTTTTTCTAACTTTTTTAGAATGCCCAGTTGCCGTTCCGGAAAATCGGCACCACTTTACCGTCTTCGCAGATGGCATCGATATTCATACTGTCACAGCCAATCATGAAATCCTCGTGAACCATGGACTCGTTGATGCCCAGGGCACGGCACTCCTCCAAGGTCTTGGAGTGGTTATCCCGGATGGTATCTGTGAAGCCAGCACCCACCGCCAGGTGGCAGGCCGCATTCTCATCAAACAGGGTGCTGTAGAACAGCAGACCACTCTCGCTGATGGGGCTTCGCTGGGGCACAAGTGCGCACTCGCCCAGATAGGATGCGCCCTCGTCCATGCTGAGCATGGTGTTCAGCAGCTCCTCGCCGACCTCCGCCTTGGCTTCCACAACCTTGCCGCCCTCGAAGCGCATGGAGAAATTATCGATAATCTGCCCCTCATAGCACAGAGGCTTGGTGGAGTAGACGATACCCTCCGCCTGACCCTTCATGGGAGAAATGAAGCACTCTTCGGTGGGGATATTTGGATTAAAGACAATCCCCTGCCGGCTTGTTTCTGCGCCGCCGCAGAACATAGCTTCGGGAATCATTCCCACAGTCAAGTCGGTACCGTTGTCGGCGGTGTAATGGAGTTTGCGAATGTTCAGGCTGTTGAGGTAATCGCAACGGGCCCGCAGATCCGCATTATGCTCCTGCCAGGCAGCGACGGGATCCTCCCCCACCCTGGAGGTGGACAAAATCGCCTCCCACAGTTTCTCAATAGCCTTGCCCTTGGGCAGGCCGGGGAAAATCTTCTTTGCCCAAGCCGCACCGGGCACAGCAGCAATGCACCACTGCTGCTTGCCGTCCCGGTCGTCGATGTAGGGCTTGAGGATGGGATAAGAAAGCTGGCGAGCCTTGGCCATCTTGGCGGTGTTTACACCCTTCAGACCATCGGGATCTTCAGATATCAGATACAATCTACAAGGCAGGGTGTCGCAGAAATACTGTTGACGGGCCTTCTGCCACTCGGTCACCTCGCCCATGGTCTTGACGGACTGGTAGCGGGTGTGAATCTTCTGCAGGGGCTGGTACTCCCAAATAACCGTGACATGGCGAGCCTTTGCCTTGTAGCACTCCTCCACCACCAGCTTGACGAATTCCGGCTGATCCAAATCCGCCATCACCAGCACATCCTGTCCTTTCTGGACGTTGATGCCAACCCGGACAATCAACCGGGCATATTCTCTCAAAACCGTTTTCTTCATGATTTTTGCTCCTTTTTCATTTTTTCTAATGGTAACAGATTTTTCCCAAATCGTCAATCACCGTTGCAATGTTTTCCCCGATGGGGTATAATGCAATTGATATTGGTAAGGTACCAGTACGCCAAACAACCATTTCCCATTACAAGGCGGTAATAATATGCTCACTAGAGAAGAATTTCACAATTTGCTTCAGTCCGGTCCCATTCTTCTGGACGGTGCCACCGGCTCCAATTTACAAAAGGATGGCATGCCCCGGGGCTGCTGCACCGAGCAATGGGTGCTGGAGCACCCCGATGCGCTGCTGGCCTTGCAACGACGCTATGCCCTCGCCGGTTCCAAGATTCTCTACGCCCCCACCTTCCAAGCCCAGCCCATTGCTCTGGAGCGGTTGGGCTTGGCAGAGAAAACCGAGGAGCTCAACGCTCAGCTGGTGGCGATGACTCGCGCCGCCGCCCCGAATTGTCTGGTCGCCGGCAATATTGCCACCCTGGCAGCCTTCACCGACAGCTACGACGAGGCCAATTTCGACCTGCTGGTGGAGAATTATTCCCGCCAGATTCGGGGTTTAATCGATGGCGGAGCGGACATTTTGGCGGCGGAAACCTTAATGTACCCCCTGGAGGCCGAGGCGATTCTCACTGCCGCTGAGCTCGAGGGCGCCGGAGCCGCCATCTATACCTTCACCATGCAGCCCGACGGATCGCTGTTCTCCGGGCGGGATGCTGCCCCCATTCTGCGGGAATTGGAGCAGGCCGGTGCGGCGGCGGTGGGCTTTAACTGCGTAGCGGCGGATGCCATGACGCCATATCTGGTCAGCAAGCTCCGCCGGGAAGTTCGGGGACCGTTGGTGTGCAAGCCCAACGCAGGTATCCCGGTGATTGGTGAAGACAAGATTCCACACTATCCCATGGAGTCCGAGGAGTTTTCCGAAATTATCGCCCAATGCGCTGCCAACGGCGCCAATGTGCTGGGCGGCTGCTGCGGAACGGCTCCGGAATTTATCGAAGCCGTGCGGATGAGGTTGGGTCTATGATTGAATATCATCAAAGCGTCGACTCCACCAACAATCGTGCCAAGGAATTGGCACGTGATGGCATGCCGGAAGGCACCGCCGTAGTCAGCCGTGAACAAACTGCCGGTCGGGGTCGGCTGGGGCGGAGCTTTCACTCCCCCGAGGGGCAAGGACTGTATTTCAGCCTGATTCTGCGCCCGGACTGCCCCCCCGCTCAGCTGATGCATTTGACCTGCGCTGTGGCCGTGGCGACCTGTGATGCCGTTTCGGATGTCACCGGTTTCCGTCCCGGTGTCAAGTGGATTAACGATCTGATTGCCAAGGATAAGAAGCTGGGCGGCATTCTGACGGAGCTTTCCGTATCCCCCACCACCGGTCTGGTGGAATGGGCGGTGGTAGGCATCGGCATCAACCTCTGCCAAACCGAATTTCCTCCGGAGCTGTCGGAAATTGCTTGTTCTCTCGCGCAGATTACCGGCTCCGTGCCGAACCCCCACCAGCTTACCCAAGCTCTGCTGGAACGGCTGATGCAGATGTCGCAGCAACTTCTTTCCCACCAATCGGACATCATGGAGTGTTACCGCCGGGACTGCGTCACGCTAGGTAAGAGAATCACGGTTATCAGCCCAGAACCTCGCCAGGCTATTGCTTTGGACGTGGCTGACGACGGGGCTTTGCTGGTAGACTACGGCGACGGCATTCTCAAAAAGGTCAACGCCGGAGAAGTCAGCGTCCGCGGTCTGATGGGCTATGCCTGATTCGCGCAAAAATTTACCGCTTTTTCGCAAATTGAGGTTGCATTTTTCAGATGGAGCGGTTATAATTGTATTAGGACTAATTTTAGGAGGATAAAATTATGAAAACTGCAAGTATCATTGCCAAGATTCTGGCTGCTCTGGCTGCCATCGCTGGTGTTGTTTACGTCATCGCTACCTATGGCGACAAGATCGTTGCTTGGGCTAAGAACCTGCTGAAGCGCGACGAGTGCTGCGAGTGCGAGTGCGAAGACTGCGACTGCGACGAGTGCGAGTGCGACGAGTGCTGCGAAGAGTGCGAAGAAGTCGCCGAGGAAGAGGCTGTTGAGGCTGCTGAGGAAGAGGCTGTTGTCGCTTCCGACGCCGACTTCGAGGGCTAATTTCTAACATAGCGCAAAGCAACCCCCGGTAGAGATTGAACTGCACCCCATTTGTTAGACAAGTATGATATAATACTTGTACTAAGAAATGGGGTGTTTTTCTATGCCTAAAGGCGTACCAAACAAGCGATACACAGGCGAGTTTAAGCAGATGGTTGTAGAAACCATGATGCAGG
>JBGVDR010000077.1:0-3674 GCA_045119455.1 Faecousia sp. | reverse complement strand
TGCCTTCCTCGGTTTCTTCCTCAGTTGTCGCCTGCTGATTCTCGGTTTCTTCCTGATCCTCCACCCATACATGCTGCGTGGATTTCGTCAGATTGTGGTGGTTGTCGTATTCATTGATTTCCTCCACCTTGGTGGGGTAGGCGACCTTGGTCATATCATTCTTGTAATCGTATTCGTATGTGGTGATCTGGCCCAGGATGTCACGGACTTGAGTCACGTTGCCTTTGGCATCGTAAGCATAACGGGTGCCGAAGCCCTCCTTATAGAGCTGGATGCCGTCGAAGAAGACTGTTCCCGCCTGATAGGCATACTCCGCCCGGACGGTGATGGAGGAATAGGCCTCGGTCGCCACAGCGCCCCGGGCAGCATACTGCCACTGGTCGGGGTAAAGGTTTTCGTTGAAGCTCACCGGCACCTCCGTGGTACTGCCGTCGGTATTGTTGAAGGTCAGAACCAGGCGGAAAGTGCGATTATCCTTGATAGCCAAAGACTCGCCCTTTGCCCATCCGGCAAATACGTACATATCCCCCTCTGTGCCGCTGAGCGGAAGGGTTTGGGTGATGGAACGGACTTCCGCTGTATTGCCACTCATGCATATCATGGCATTGTTCAGTTTGGGGGCTTTTTCATCCTGCCCGGTGGGGTATGTGCCGGTGCTGAAGGTCCAGCCCTGTCCGCTGTATTGGAAATCGCCGTTCTCAATGACATTATACCGGCTGGCGCCGTGGGTATTTTCCAGCTGGACGCAGTCGATATAGGCCAAACTGGGTGTTTCGTGGACGACGGAGAGGGTCAGAGGCTGGGCAACGGAGTCCGGGTTGGTGACAGTCACCTCCAACTGGACCCATCCGGGCTCCACCATCAGCGTCCGGGAGTAGGCCGTTGCCGAGCCCACGCTGGCCCGCAGTTTGACCGCACCGGTGCCAACATTGACGTAAGCAGAGAATGTGTAGGTTTGATTGGGCTGGGCGGTGTATTCCGTGCAGGTAGGGCCGGCTATGCCTCCTGCAGGAGTCTCCGATCTCATACTCTTTTGGCCCAGATGAGCCAGGTTTGTGGCAATGGAGCTGGTAACGCTGGAAGATGTGCTGGTCCAGACATTGCCGGACTCAAAGCTGGAATCCCTGATAAGATTCGTCACGGCAACCTGCTGTTGGGAGGATTCCCGTAGGCGATTCCTATCGGCGTCTTCGTTTTCGTCCGTGGCGTAGGTGGCGAATGTGCCCTGACCTTCGCTATTTTGGATCGAAATCGTATTGCCCCATGTATTGAAGAAGTATGTTTGCTTCTTGTTGTCGTGGTCAGTCAGGGCGGTATGATTATATGCGTAGCGAATGGTCGTCGTACCGCCGGGCTGACCGGCGCTGTATTCCGTAACCGATACTACCCGACTGGGCTTGCCGTTTTCCAGGGTGTTGTAGATGTAGGACAGCGTGTAGCCGTCGATATCCGTAACGGAGGACAGCAGGCTCTTGTCGGTATAGGCGAAATAAGCCACCTTGCCATCCTGATAGAAAATCTCTGTTAGTTCTGTGCCAACATAGTCATACTCCACCTCGTACAGAGCCGTGTCGCCGGTGCCGTAATAGGTGATTTTATCCAACAAACCGTTGGCATAGGTAAAGGAATATTTGCGGCCTACGCCGTCGGTAATTTCGGAAATCTTGGAATCCTGATACGTAATGACAACGCTGCTTGGGATTTTTTGATTGTCAGTCTGACGAATCAGGCATCCCTGGGAATTGAAGGTGCTGGTATTGCCGTATTTGTCGGTCAGGGTGTAGCCATCGGTGTTTTTTCTGAGTGTTAGGTACAAACCGTCCTTGTCCAGAAATACATCGGAAGAGGTCATATAGAACTCGTGCCGGGTTCCGTCACCGTCTTCCCAAACATAATCGCTGCTGGACAGGGCAATGATTCGCTGATGATAGTTGGTCCGCCAGCCGTTGCCCAGACCAAAGGGATTGGCGCTGGTATTGGTATCGGTTTCCCATGCAAGACCCGCATTGTAGACGTGGTTGATGGACACCGGCATCCGGTTGCCGCCGAAGCCCATGTCGCTATGCACCCACACCAGATTGCCGGAGTAATTTTGGATGTAGCCGGTGCCGGCCCGTCCGGCAGAGCTGGAGCTGGTGTCCCAATAGTTCTCCAAGCCGGCCGTTGCCCGGTACAGAATGGTCAGCATCGGCCGATCGGAGCCAAAGTCTGAGGAGCAGAACTGCTGCCAGTTCTTCGCGCCACCGGTTTCGATGACATTAGTGGCCTTGAACATCATGCCGGTATTATTTAACAAGGTGTTGGATGTATCCGCGTACCAGCTCTGGGCGATTTCCGTGATGTTCCACTTGTAAGTTGCAGGATTCTGAACTACGGTAATATCCTCGATTGTGTCGTTAATACCAGGTTTGTTGCTCCAGGTGGTTTCAGAAGCCTGCCAAGGTGCCGTTACCTTATGCACCTCGATGGCGGCAGACAAATCAGAGTCGTAGGGCTTAATCAGGCTGACCTCTGCCTTTACAATCACATCAGAGGAGGTCAGCTTGGGCAGTTCCTTAAAGCGCAGATAGGTCCGTAAAATGCCCTTGGTCAGGTGGTAGCCGCACTTAATGGTGGTGGCATTGTTGGACTCCGTGCCGGTTTCCGCCACGGTAATATCCTGAATATTCGTCCGGTCATTGTTGGCGCTGATAATCGGATCCAGAATCACAGGCCATGCCCGATTCGTCTCCGCCAGCCACTCCACAGGGAGCTGATAAACGAGCAGGTATATATCCCCCTTGGGAATCAGTGCGACCTGAACATCATCGCAGTATTCGTCTTGGGCATCCAACATAAAGGGAGCCGGCATGGTCATTACCACGGTGCCCGTATCAGGGTCGCATAATTCGATGCTCTGATCCTCTTTCAAAACAGGAATCAGGCCGCCGGTATCCAATTCATACCGATAGCCCTGCAGTGCCGCATCGTAGGAGCGCAGGACAATGGATTCCTTCAACCGTCCGCCGTCCAAATCGTACACTACGTTGGTACCCGCATATACGGCATCATATTGCACCCGGGCATAGAGCTTGTCCAGGATGGTTTCTTCAAATTCCGCCTCTGCTTTCAGGGCAGATACATCCACCTTCTGCACCCGGGCTGCGGAAGTGTTGGCCAAGGTGACAGTTTGGTTGGCAGAAGCAATGGCAAGACCAGAACCGGTGCGAAGCTCACCAGCCATGGCAAAGGAAACAGTATAGCCATCCTTGGTCAGAGAAATGGCATTGCTTCCGGAAAGCTGCCGGGGGAACTGCACCTGCCAGGGGCCGGCAGTGTTGGTGTAAACGACCTGACCGTGAACAGCTTTGACCGTCAAAGTGTTATCAATATCTGCCCACTGACCGTCTTGCTCATAGTGAACCGCCGTGGGATAGATGGTGGCCAGACGCAGGCCGTTATCCAAAATAAACTCTTTGTAGAATTCGTCACGCTTGCTTAGGTCTTCTCCCAGCACTTCTACAGAATCCGCCTGCTCGGCCACAAGCTCCGTGGCGGCAGGCGTCAGGAGGTCTTCCGCAGAGTCTTTCGCAAAAACACCGGCCGGAAGCAGTTGAATCACGATGGCTAAAACCAGAAACATACTGCAAAATTGCCGAATCAGTTTACTCATTTTCTTTTCCTCCTAGTAGTCA
>JBGVDR010000076.1:0-2710 GCA_045119455.1 Faecousia sp. | reverse complement strand
ATTGCCGCCCCGGTGACCGAATTTCAGACGATAGGTCTTTGCTCCATAGGAAAGGGCGATGATCTGGTGGCCCAGGCAGATGCCGAAGATCGGATACCTTCCCCGAAGCTGCCGCACCAGATCAATGACCGGGGTTACATCCTCCGGATTTCCCGGGCCATTGGACAGGAACACACCATCCGGGCGCAGCGCTTCCAGCTCATTTGCGGAAATATTCCACGGAACGACGGTCACATCACAGCCCCTGCGGTTCAGGCTGCGGATGATATTATGCTTGATGCCGCAGTCCACGGCAACCACATGAAACCGGGCGTTTTCTGCAGGAGATTTCCATGGTATTTTGGTACTAACCTGTGAAACCTGATCCCGGCGCGCAGCGGCGGTTTTCAGCATGGCGACACCCACGATATTGGGCATCGCGGCATCGCAGATCAGCGCTTTGCCGGTTCCCTTGTCCCGGATATACCGGGCCAGTGCCCGGGTATCCACACCTGCAAGCCCCACGATGCCAAACCTTAGCATCACATCCCGCAATGTTTCCGCCGCCCGGAAATTGGACGGCTCGTCATTGTATTCCCGGACGATCATGGCTGTGATTGTGGGTGTTTTTGTTTCGAAGTCATCGGCGCAGATGCCGTAGTTTCCGATAAGCGGATAGGTCATCACCACCGCCTGCCCGGTATAGGAAGGGTCAGACAGGATTTCCTGATACCCTGCCATGGAGGTATTGAACACGATTTCCGCAATCGTCTCCCACTCGGCGCCAAAACCGTAGCCATAAAACTCAGCGCCGTCCTCCAGAATGATTTTCCTGTTGTAATGTCGATTCATGCGTTCACTCCTGTCTTTTTACGCGACAGCTTTTCTTCAAACTGATCCTTACGGGTATCCTTCGGGAGATCCGTGGGATAACAGCCGGAGAAGCAGGCACTGCAATAGTCTGTGCTTCTGCAGAGACTTTCCAGGTTTTCCAGAGGAAGATATCCCAGAGAATCCACACCAATGATTTTTGCGATTTCTTCCACACTGTGGTGGCAGGCAATCAGGTGGTCCTGAGAATCAATATCGGTGCCGTAATAGCACGGATACAGGAAAGGCGGCGCAGAGATACGCATATGGATCTGCTTTGCGCCCGCGTTTTTCAGCAATGTGACGATTCTGGCGGAGGTTGTGCCGCGAACGATGGAATCGTCGATCAGAACGACCCGCTTTCCTTTCACCACGCTTTCAACAGGACTTAGTTTGATCTTGACTTGATCCACCCGGTGATCCTGACCGGGAGAAATGAAGGTGCGTCCTATGTATTTGTTTTTGATCAGTCCCATACCGTAGGGAATACCTGATTGCTGGGAATACCCAAGGGCTGCATCCAGTCCGGAATCCGGAACGCCAATGACAATATCTGCATCCACCGGATGGGCTTTTGCCAGAATAGCACCGGCTTTCCTCCGGGCATCATGAACACTGATCCCTTCAATGACGGAATCCGGGCGGGCGAAGTAGATATGCTCAAAGATACAGAGCTTTTTGGGAGCTGTGCTGCAGTGACGCTGATCGCTATGAACACCGCTGCGGTCAATGGTCAGAATCTCGCCGGGAAGCACATCCCGGACAAATTCTGCACCTACTGCTTGCAGGGCGCAGCTTTCGGAGGCAACGACATAGGTGCCGTCAGCCATCTGACCAAAACACAAAGGGCGGAAACCGTGGGGATCCCGGACAGCCATCAGCTTCGTGGCGGACATCAGTACCAGAGAGTAGGCACCGTCTAATTTTTCCATTGCTCTGCTGACGGCTTCCTCAATAGAGGGAGCGGAAATGCGTTCTCTGGTGATCATATAAGCGATGGTTTCTGTGTCAGAGGTGGAATGGAAAATTGCGCCGGACAGTTCCAACTCCTGCCGCAGGAGCAGGGCATTGCTTAGATTTCCGTTATGGGCTACTGCCAGCTTTCCTTTCAGATGGTTGACTTGAATGGGTTGGCAGTTGCTCAGGTTATTGCCACCGGTGGTGCCATAGCGAACATGGCCGACAGCAATCTCGCCTTTGGGAAGCTTCTGCATTTCTTCCTGGGTAAATACTTCGCTGACAAGGCCGAGTCCCTTATGGGAAGTGAACACCCCATCTTCATTGACCACAATCCCGCAGCCTTCCTGGCCGCGATGTTGGAGTGCATATAGACCGTAATAGACAAGGCTGGCCACATCCTCGGTTGTTCTGCTATATACACCGAAGACACCACATTCTTCATGGATGCTCATTTTTGACCCTCCAGACTGGCTTTTATAAAACCTGTAAACAGGGGATGGGGCTTATTGGGACGGCTCTTGAACTCCGGATGGAACTGAACACCCACATGGAAAGCCCGGTCACAGAACTCAACAGTCTCTACCAGCCGTTCGTTTGGGGATACTCCGCTTAAAGTTAAACCGGCATCGGTTAGAATGGAACGGTATTCATTGTTAAACTCATAACGGTGCCGGTGCCGTTCGCTGATTTGCGTGGTACCGTAACAGCGATGCATGGTTGTATTGGAGACAATTGTGCAGGGATAAGCACCCAGCCGCAGTGTACCTCCCTTATTGATCTCGTCGCTCTGACCGGGCATGAAATCAATGACCTTATGCGCTGCATCGGGATCAAATTCGCCGGAATTGGCATTCTGCAAGCCTGCGAACCGGGCAAACTCAATGACCATGATCTGCATACC
>JBGVDR010000075.1:0-2501 GCA_045119455.1 Faecousia sp. | reverse complement strand
AAAGGCCCTCGCGATGACAGACATTTCTGTACGATTTACAGAGCCGTTCGTTACCGAGTGTGCCCAAAGGTGTTCGATTACCGCCTGGGTAGGTGACGCGATTTGCCGCGGGCCATGCCCGCAAACAATCATTTACCGTTCGAATCCCCGGCGGCAAAAAAGCCACCACCCATAGGGTGATGGCTATTTTGGTGACCCGCCGGGCTTCGTCCGCATTTTCGCTTAGTGAAAATTATGGTGTTGGGCCCGTCCAGCGGGGCCCAAGCCACAGTCCACTGGACTGTGGCTTTGAATCATTCGAATCCCCGGCGGCAAAAAAGCCACCACCCATGGGGTGATGGCTTTTTTGGTGACCCGCCGGAGATTCGAACTCCGGACCCACTGCTTAAAAGGCAGTTGCTCTGCCAACTGAGCTAGCGGATCATGTGGCTGGGATGGCAGGATTCGAACCTACGCATACCAGAGTCAAAGTCTGGTGCCTTACCGCTTGGCGACATCCCAATGTGCGCGCGTCCGGCATCGGACACGCATGATATTATAGCATGGGTTCTGAAGTTTTGCAACTATTATTTTTCTGTTCTTCCGAATTTTCACCGGATTTCAGAACCTATCCTCCGCCCCATCCAGGGCGGAGAATAATTTCAAAGCTTGGACAAATGGATATTTTCCGCAAACGCCAGCGCCATAGAATAGAACAGTACCGGACCCACATTGAAGAAATGACAGTCCATCAAGCTGCAAAGCAGCAGCACCGCCAGGTAAAGCGCGATAAACAGATTTTCCGTGCTACGATTCCTCCACAGCATCCGAAAAGTCTGAAACCGATGGAACCCATAACCCACAAGGCCCACAACACCACAGGAGGCAGCAATTTGTACCAGGGTATTATGCCACCGAGGCGGGAAAAAGGAGCTAAAAGTCGCCTGCTCAGAGAAATCCCAAGGCACAAACTCCCCAGGGGTGCCCTTGAAGAAAAAGCTTCCACCAAAAATCGGGTCATTCCCGAACTTCTTCAGACCGTTTTCCAGCAGTACATCCCGCTTGGAAACCAATCCAATCTCCTCGAAAAACAAGCTGAAGATTTCCATAAGCTTTTCGAAAAATACGGCCACAAACCCGAGAACCGCCAGCGCACCAATGCAATAGACCCAGAGGTTTTCCTTGCGGGTGCGCTTATTCTTCAGCAAAATCACAGCGCAAACCAAGTAAATGCCAGCACCCACCGCCATAGCGGTGCGGGAACAGGACAGCATCACACCACCCAAAAGAATGGTACCCAACAAGTTATAGACCCAACTGTGCTTTTTGGTATAGGCCAGGTAGTAGGCGAAGGGGATCATCATGACCATTAGTCCGCCGATGTTATTGTGCATGCCCCAACCGGTGTAAATCAGCTCCCGATCCATGGTGCCAGTGCCCTCCATGAAGGCCTGCCCGGAAAGGTAGGCCATCAACAACTGGGGAAGCACCGTAAATCCAATGCCCAAACCCATCCACGCCAAGTAGTCCTTCGGGACGTTGAACCAGTCCACGGTAGCCGTAAAAAGAAAATACAGCAAAGCAATGGAAATAAACTGCAAAAATGCAAACAGAAGATTCCGGCCAAAGACATCAAAGTAACGGTAGGAGCCGATGCCGCTGAGCAAATATCCGACGCCCAGAAAAAGCATACCGGACACCAGGCTGCGCTTACGGGTCAAAAAAGCACTGCCCATTTCCTTATCAGAAATCAGTCGCCAAATCAAGAAAACAACAACCACCGAGGCCAGAACCAAAATATAGGCCCCACCGTTGGAAAACGAGAAAATAGAATCGCCGTGACGTCCGGGGTTATTCTTCACCGAAGGCACAATATAGCAAAGCATAATCATGGGCATGATTGGCAGCAAATCCTTGCTGAGCGTAATCACATAAAGGCCCAAGGCAATTACAAGGGTGTAATAGACCAGTTCAAAACCGAGCAAATTACACACGACAGTCAGTAAAGACAGTGCCAAAATATACCCAGGGGAACGAAGGAAGGAATTAATGGCCTGGACTCGAGGGGATTGACGCAATTGTTGCATAATTTCACCTCATTCAAAATAAAAAAGCGACTTGCTTTCGCAAGTCGCTTTGGCTCCCCTTGTTGGACTCGAACCAACGACCTGCGGATTAACAGTCCGTCGCTCTACCGACTGAGCTAAAGAGGAATGTTTGTGTTGGCATTACCTATCTTCCCGGGCAGTCACCCGCCAAGTATTGTCGGCGTACATGAGCTTAACTTCTGTGTTCGGGATGGGAACAGGTGGACCCTCATGACAATCAACACGAACTATATTAATGGCTTTAACCATTTTTTTACTTTGGTGACCCATACCGGATTCGAACCGATGTTAACGGCGTGAGAGGCCGCTGTCTTAACCACTTGACCAATGGGCCATTTGGTGCACCCTCAGGGACTCGAACCCGGGACCCACTGATTAAGAGTCAGTTGCTCTACCAACTGAGCTAAGGGTGCA
>JBGVDR010000074.1:0-8623 GCA_045119455.1 Faecousia sp. | reverse complement strand
AAAGGCCCTCGCGATGACAGACATTTCTGTACGATTTACAGAGCCGTTCGTTACCGAGTGTGCCCAAAGGTGTTCGATTACCGCCTGGGTAGGTGACGCGATTTGCCGCGGGCCATGCCCGCAAACAATCATTTACCGTTCTATATTTGCTTATTTGCGTCCGTCGCCACGGAGTTCGATGATTTGGTCACGCAGAATGGCGGCATACTCGTACTCCATCATCCGGGCGGCCTCCTTCATCTGCTTCTCCAGCCGGGCGATTTCTTTCTCTTTCTCCGCCTTGGTCATTTTCACGCCGGTGCGCCCCTTGCGCTCCGCCGTGGGAGAGGAAATCTCAATCAAATCCCGGACAGACTTAATAACTGTCTTGGGCACGATGCCGTTGGCCTTGTTGTAGGCATCCTGAATGCCCCGGCGGCGCTCGGTTTCGTCCATAGCAACGCGCATGGAGGGGGTAATCTTGTCGGCATACATAATCACCCGACCCTCAGCATTTCTCGCCGCACGACCGATGGTCTGAATCAGACTGGTTTCGCTCCGCAGGAAGCCTTCCTTATCCGCATCCAGAATTGCCACCAGACTAACCTCCGGCAGGTCAAGACCCTCTCGAAGCAGGTTAATGCCCACCAGCACATCAAATTTCGCCATTCGCAGATCCCGAATAATTTCCATTCGCTCCATGGCACCGATGTCCGAGTGCATATAACGCACCTTAATACCCGCTTTTTGCAGGTAAACAGTCAAATCTTCTGCCATTTTCTTGGTCAGTGTAGTTACCAGCACCCGCTCATTTTTGGCCGTTCGGGCATTAATTTCTCCAATTAGGTCATCAATCTGCCCCTCAATGGGACGAACCTCCACAATGGGGTCCAGCAATCCCGTGGGACGAATGACCTGTTCTACCGTCTGATCTGAGCGTTCTCGCTCGTATTCAGCCGGGGTGGCAGAAACATAGATGACCTGATTGAGTTTGCTGTCAAACTCCGTAAAATTCAAGGGGCGGTTATCGTAAGCCGAAGGCAGGCGGAAGCCGTAATTCACCAACGCATCCTTCCGGCTCCGGTCGCCGGCGTACATGGCCCGGCATTGGGGGAGCGTCACGTGGCTCTCATCCACAAACAATAGAAAATCCTCGGGAAAATAATCCAAAAGTGTGGTAGGCGGCGTACCGGGCGCCCGCCCCTGAATTACCCGGGAATAGTTCTCAATTCCATTGCAGAAGCCGATTTCTGTTAGCATCTCCAAATCATAGGCTGTCCGCTGAGCAATTCGTTGTGCCTCAATCAGTTTATCCTGGGCCCTGAAGAAGGCCACCTGCTCGTCGCACTCCCGCTGAATCTCCAGCATGGCCCGCTGGAGCTTCTCCCGGGATGCCACGTAGTGGCTGGCGGGGTAGATGGCCACGTGGTCGATATACCTTTCCACCATGCCGGAAACCGCATTGATTTCCGAAATTCGGTCGATTTCATCCCCGAAAAACTCTACCCGAATCGCTCTTCCCGACCAGTATGCCGGATAAATTTCCAGAGTATCCCCCCGCAGGCGGAATTTGTTTCGCGAAAAGTCCAGGTCGTTGCGCTCGTAACGAATTTCCGCCAGCTTGCGTAGAATGTCATCCAGAGGTCTGTCTTGCCCTACCCGCAGGGAAATGACCATGCTCTTATAGTCGATGGGGTCGCCCAGACCGTACAAACAGCTTACCGACGATACCACAATCACATCCCGCCGCTCAAACAGTGCCGAGGTTGCGCTGTGGCGCAGGCGGTCGATTTCCTCATTCACCGCCGCATCTTTCTCGATATAGGTGTCGGTGTGGGCGATGTAGGCCTCTGGCTGATAATAATCATAATAGGAAATAAAATATTCCACTGCGTTATCCGGGAAAAATTCCCGAAATTCCGAGCAAAGCTGTGCCGCCAGGGTCTTGTTATGGGCCAGCACCAAGGTGGGGCGGTTCAGCTGGGCAATCACCGATGCCATGGTAAAGGTCTTGCCAGAGCCGGTGACACCCAACAGCGTCTGTTCCCTCAGACCCCAGTTCACACCATTGACCAGGGCAGAGATGGCCTCCGGCTGGTCGCCCGAGGGCTTAAAATCCGATACCAGCTTGAATTGATCCATTTAAAGTCCCCCTTAAAACAGCCCATCGCTGGGGCGATAGTAGCCGGACTGCACCATGGATGTGAAGTCGTCGTCCGCCACCACAATGTGGTCCGCCAGCGTTACCTCCACCGATTCCAGTGCCGTAGCCACCCGCCGGGTGGTCTGCACATCCTCGTTAGAGGGCAAGGCAATGCCGCTGGGATGGTTATGCGCCAGTACCACCGTGGTTGCCTTGGCGCCCAGCGCTGCCTCCACCACCCGCCGAATGGGCACACCGGCGGAGTTGATACCACCCTCACCCAACTTCACACAGCACAGGGGCTTGCACTTGGCATCCATACACAGCAAAAACACCGTTTCATTGGTTCTGCCCCGGAAATAATCCATCAAATACTGCCCACAGGCGTCAATCGTCAGCAGTGGCTTGGATTCCCGCTGCCCCTTATTCACATGATAACGCCGATAAGCTGCCGGCAACAGCGTTAAGAAGGTTGCGGCATTTTGTGCCACTCCCGGCACCTCCAACAGTTCCTTGAAGCCGGTGTCCAGCACTTGGGCCAAACTTCCGTAGCGGTCAATCAGGCTGTGGGCCAGTTCGTTGGTATCCTTACGAGGGATGCAGTAGTACAGCAGCAGCTCCAAAACCTGCACATCCGTAAACCCATCCAGCCCCTCGGCCAGGAATCGTTCCTTCAACCGCTGCCGATGTCCGTCATGAATCGACATTTTTGCACCTCCATTTTGGAATTCCCCTTGCTATTTTGGAGAATTCCAGTTAAAATAAGAATCACGAAACCCCTCGAAATTAGGGATGTAATTTTTTCCACATCTTGCACAAGCTATACCGCAAGGAGGTATGTCATGAACGAAGAAAAAAATATAGCCGCTCTGTTGGATATGATGACACATCCTGCCTTCAGTGTCAGCGGCGGTGTGGTCATCCATTGCAACCAGTCCGCGCGGCAGTTGCTCCTTGAGCCGGGAATGCCCATCTCCAGTATTGTGATTACCTGTGCGCCGGAATATGCCGACTTTCGGGACGGGTGCCTGTATCTGATACTGGACATGGATGACCAGTCCGTAGGTGCCACCGTTCGCCGGGTGGGTGAATATGACATTTTCGTCACCGAATCCACCGAGGAGCAGACTGCTTTGCAAGCTATGGCGCTCAGCGCCCTGCAGTTTCGCCTTCCCCTGTCCGACATCGGCAGTTATCTGGGTCGCCTGTCTGCACTGAAGAAGCTGAATCCCCAGGCAGAGGATGCCCTGCACCAAATTTCTCACCGACTTGTGCGGTTGCAACGCCTGGTTTCCAACATGTCCGATGCTGCCTGCTTCAACCAGGAGCGGAAAAGCCAACTGGCCTGCATCGACCTGGGTGACTTTTTCCGGGATTTGATGCAACACATCAGCTCCTTGGCGGCTACTGCCGGCATCACGCTGGACTACCGGGGCATTGATCAAAAGCTGTATGGCAACGTGGATTGCGAAAAGCTGGAGCGAGCCATTTACAACATGGTATCCAACGCTATGAAAGCCACCCCCAAAGGCGGCACCCTCCGGGCTCAGTTTACCACCCGGGGCAAAAAAGCCTACTTTTCTCTCACCGACCCCGGCGACGGGGTGGATGACGGTGTGCTCAGCAACATTTACAGCCGTTTCCTCCGCACCCCCGGTCTGGACCGGAGCCAGGATGGTTTGGGCCTGGGGCTGGCGCTGATTCGTGCCACCGCCGTGGTGCATGGCGGCACCGTGCTGGTGGATTGTCCCGCCGGCGGTGGAACCCGCATTACCCTGACGCTGTCCCTCCGTTCCAATGGCGAAAGCATTCTGCGCTCGGACATCCTACGCCCGGACTACACCGGTGAGCGGGATCACGGGCTGTTTGAACTGTCTGACGTGCTCAGCCCTGATTTGTTCGGCTAAATAATCTTTCCGTGCCGCTTGAGCGGCACGGATTTTTTTACAGATACGGCTTCAAATAGGCACCGGTGTAGCTGCCTTGCGTGGCGGCTACCTGCTCCGGCGTACCGGAAGCAACCACGTAGCCACCCTCATCGCCGCCCTCCGGGCCCAAGTCGATGATATGGTCCGCAGTTTTAATAACATCCAAATTGTGCTCAATCACCAGAACGGTGTTCCCTGCATCAACCAGTTGCTGCAGAACTTCGATGAGCTTGTGCACATCCGCCGCATGCAAACCGGTAGTGGGCTCGTCCAGCACGTAGATTGTCCGTCCTGTGGAACTTCTGGCCAATTCTGTCGCCAGCTTTACCCGCTGGGCCTCGCCGCCGGACAGGGTGGTGCTGGATTGCCCCAGCTTTACATAGCCTAAACCTACCTCCACCAGAGTCTGCACTTTCCGCCGGATTTTGGGCAGATTCTCGAAGAACTCCAACGCCTCCTCGGCGGTCATATCCAGTACCTGGGCGATATTCTTGCCCTTGTAGAGCACCTCCAGGGTCTCCCGGTTGTACCGGGCGCCCCGGCAAGCTTCGCAGGGCACATATACATCCGCCAGGAAGTGCATCTCAATCTTCACCAAGCCATCGCCGGCACAGGCCTCGCACCGTCCGCCTTTCACATTAAAGCTGAACCGTCCGGGTCCGTAACCCCGAATCTTAGCATCGTTCGTGGATGCAAACAGATCCCGAATATCGTTGAACAGTCCGGTGTAGGTAGCAGGATTGGACCGGGGCGTGCGACCGATGGGGCTCTGGTCGATATCGATCACCTTGTCCAGATGCTCAATGCCCTCCACGCAACGGCATTTGCCAGGGCGGGTGCGGGCATGATTCAGCATGCCAAGCAGGGTCTTGTTCAGAACCTCACCCACCAGACTGGACTTGCCGGAGCCGGACACACCGGTGACGCAGGTCAGCGTACCCAAGGGGATTGCTACGTCCACGTCCTTCAAATTGTTCTCTTGCGCACCGGAAATGGTTAGCATCCTTCCGTTGCCCGCCCGTCTGGCGGAGGGCACCGGGATTTTCTTCACACCGGACAAATACTGTCCCGTCACGGATTCGGGCACTGCCAGAATCTCCTCCAGCGTACCGCAGGCCACAATTTGACCACCCCGGCTGCCCGCTCCGGGACCCACATCCACAATATAGTCCGCCGCCCGCATGGTATCCTCGTCATGCTCCACAACGATCAGAGTATTGCCCAGGTCACGCAGATTCTTCAGCGTTCCCAGCAGCTTGTCGTTGTCCCGCTGGTGCAGACCGATGGAGGGCTCGTCCAGAATATACAGCACCCCCATCAGCGACGAGCCAATCTGGGTTGCCAGCCGAATCCGCTGGCTCTCACCGCCGGACAGTGTGCCGGAGGACCGGGAAAGGGTCAGATATTGCAATCCTACATCCGTCAGAAACTGTAGCCGGCAACGAATCTCCCGCACGATTTGCTCCGCCACCAGGGCCATGTTGCCCTCCAGTTTCAGGTTGTCCAAAAACTCCAGAGCCTGTCGAATGCTCATGCGGCAAAAATCCATAATGCCAATGCCGCCCACGGTCACTGCCCGTGCAATGTCTGAAAGCCGATCGCCATGACAGTGGGGGCAGGGTGCCGAGGACATGCATTCCTCCAGCTCCTTCCGGGCAGAGTCGGACTGGGTTTCCCGGAATCGGCGGGTGATGTTGTTCAGAATGCCCTCCCAGGGCTGCTCCAACACACCCATGCCGTTGCCCCGGTTGTAGGTCATCCGCAGCTTCTCGTCGCCGGTGCCATAGAGAATCACCTGCATAGCCTCCGGCGAAAGCTCTTTCACAGGAGCCGTCAGAGAAAATCGATACTTCTGGGCCAGGGCTTCAAAATACATTCGGAAAATCGAATCCGTCCGGGCGGCATTCCAGCCGGAAACCTGGATTGCGCCCTCAAAAATGGACTTCTCCTTATCTGGAATCACCAAATCGGGATCTGCTACCAACTGGAAACCCAAGCCGGTACAACTGGGGCAAGCGCCCGTCGGATTGTTGAAGGAGAACATTCTGGGCTCCAACTCGGTCAAACTGATGCCGCAGTCCTCGCAGGCATAGTTTTGAGAAAAGCTCAACTCCTCCCCAGTACCGGGCAGTTCGATGGTCACCAGCCCTCCGGAGTGGGCACAAGCGGTTTCGATGGAGTCGGTCAGCCGTCTTCGCTGACCTTCCTTGATAATCAAACGGTCCACCACCAGCTCGATGGTGTGCTTTTTGTTCTTCTCGCAGGGAATCGGCTCCGTCAAGTCATAGACGATGCCATCCAGTCGCACCCGGGCGAAGCCGCTCTTGCGGGCATCCTCAAAAACCTTCTGGTGCTCGCCCTTCTTGCCCCGTACCACCGGCGAAAGCACGATAAACTTGGTTCCCTGCTCCAGTGCCTCCACCCGATCCACAATCTGGTCGATGGTTTGCCGGGCAATTTCCTTCCCGCACTTGGGGCAATGGGGAACACCCACACGGGCCCACAGCAAGCGCAGATAGTCGTAAATTTCTGTCACCGTACCCACGGTTGACCGGGGGTTTTTGGAGGTAGTCTTCTGATCGATGGAAATGGCAGGGGAGAGTCCGTCGATGGAATCTACATCAGGCTTGTCCATCTGACCCAGAAATTGCCGGGCATAGGAACTTAAGCTTTCCACATACCGCCGCTGCCCCTCCGCATAAATGGTATCAAAGGCCAGCGAGGACTTTCCAGAACCAGAGAGCCCGGTAAACACCACTAATTTATCCCGTGGGATGGTCAAATCCACATTTTTTAGATTATTTTCTCTGGCGCCCTTAATGATGATTTTATCGTTCATTTCCGCACCTTCCTTCTAAAATCGTATCTTATATTATACCACGCTGCCGCCCCATACACAAGGGGCATTTTTCGGAAACAAATCCTTTCTACATGCGAAAAAGCCGCCCGAAGGCGGCTTTTTTAGTTCTCGGGATCGTTTTCCAGGAACCACTGATAGTCCTGCATGGCTTGCTCTTCGCTGTCGGCATAGACCACGAACTTGGGGTCGCCGTCCAACCGTGCCCAAGCATAGACATACGCAACCATAAAATCTGGGTCATTCACGTTGACGAAATAGGTGTACTCATAGGTAGTGCAATGGGTCTCCTGTCGGCGACCGGTAATATCCTCCACCACGTGGGTACAGGTAGGGGCATAGTAAATGCGGTAAAAGCCGTCACCCAGTTCCTCCACTACGGCATCGCCCTTGATGGTGCCCTCCTGGGTGATGGGGAAGCCCAGCATCTCCAGCGTCCCTTCAAAATTACCGGCTTTATTCTCCTTGCCCTTGATGAGCACAGGGGTCTGGTCCTCTGTCATCTTGCCTGTTTCGGCATCAATCACATAACCGACACCGCTGAAATCCGCATAAAGTCGCCCGCCAACCACATGGGCGCCGGGGCGGTTCTTCAAATAATGCAGCCAAATCAGCCCTGCAATCAGCGCCAGCACCAAAACCGCCGCAGTAGCGGGCAGGATAATCTTCCATTTTTTCTTCATGTGTTGCACCTGCCTACATTAGTATGCGTTCAATATACCATAGTTCGCAGGAAAATGGAACAGGAATTTTCACATTTCCTCAAAAACTTAGGAATTTCATCATCTGTCGGTTTGCAGTAATTTTCCAGAGAAATAAATCCGATTTTCGGCGGTATTTTGATTGCATTTTAGGGTATGGCAATGCTATAATATGGACACTAGAAACATTATGGAGCGAAAAATGATGTTTGGAAAAAATCAAGAAGCCTGGCTCATTGTGGGTCTGGGCAATCCAGGCAAGGAGTACGAGCGTACTCGGCACAATGCCGGCTTCCGAGCGCTGGACACGCTGGCAGACAAGCTGGGCTGTAAAATCGACAAGCTGAAATATCAGGGCTTGTACGTCCAGACCACCGCCGGTGGGCGCAAAGTGTTCCTGCTAAAGCCCCAAACCTATATGAACCTGTCCGGACGGTCGGTGCTTCAGCTTTCGGCCTACTTTAACATCCCGCCCCAGCGGATTATCGTGCTGTTCGATGACATCTCCCTGCCCCCTGGTCGGCTCCGAATTCGGGGCGATGGCTCTGCAGGAGGTCATAACGGCATCAAATCAATCATTGCGGAGTTGGGTTCCCAGGACTTTCCCCGAGTAAAAATCGGTGTGGGCGGAAAAGCGCATCCCGACCAGGATTTGGCGGCTCATGTACTCTCCGGTTTTTCCGCCAAGGAGGAAAAGGATTTGCAGTCCGCTCTGGAGCGTGCCGCTGATGCCGCCCTGACCATCATGGAACGGGGTGTGGGCGAAGCTGCCAACCGCTATAACGGCTCTCAGCCGTAAACAATGTCAAAACCACGGAAAGGGGGGCTAATTCTCCCTTTCCGCATTGCCACGTGGAGCGAAAATACTAACATCGATAAATGATTGTTTAGCGGTGTAAAAAATAGCACGTCATTGCGAGCCAGCGTAAGCTGGCGTGGCAATCTCCTGACAATAAAACATATCAGTTCCCTTTAGAGGAGATCGCCACGGGCCTAAAGGCCCTCGCGATGACAG
>JBGVDR010000073.1:0-6169 GCA_045119455.1 Faecousia sp. | reverse complement strand
TCGTAGGGCTTCACCAGAGCCTGCTGCTCGGCGGTCAGACCGGCATTCATCAGAGAGTCGGTCTTGTAATTCAGACTCTGCTGAGCGGCGGCGCCGTAGTTCAGCATGGCCACGACCAGAGCCTTCATCTTGGCATTGGTGGAGTTCTTCAGAATGCTGTTGGCATAAACCACAGCGTTGTAGCCGCGGATGGCGGTGTAGACGTAGGAGCCATCGGACAGCTTGGCGTAAATGCGGAAGTACAGAGCGTCGCCCATGTTCTTGGGAGCGATGCCGTTGGTCTGAGCCATGTAGGAGCCGTTTTCGCCGGTGTAGCCGGGGATGATTTGGTCAGCATTTTCGATTGTGCCGTCGGCAACCTTGGTGTCGAACAGCACCAGACCGATTTCGACCACATCGTCCAGCTGAGAAGCGGAGAAGTAGATGTTGTAGCGAATCTCGCCCTCGAAGCTGACGGAGGGAGAGCCCACGGTGATCACGGGCTGGACGATGGGCTTGACGTAGTTGGGATCGGCCTCGCCGCAGTTGCCGCAGATGCCGTCCACATAGCTGTGCTTCAGAGCGGGAACTTCCTCCTGAGCAATCAGGGTGGTGCCACAGGCGGAGCAGTGCTTGCCCTCGGTCAGACCGGGCTCGGTGCAGGTGGGAGCCTTCGTCACAGAGCTGTTATAGCTGCGTCCGGTGGGGGTTGTGAGGGAATCTTGATAACTGGTATTACAATGGATACAGGTGTGGGTAGTGAAGCCGCCTTCGATGCAAGTAGGCTTGGTGACTACTGCGGAGTAGCTGTGCCCCAGGGCAGATTTTACGTCGTCCTGATAGCTATTGCTACAGGCACAGGTGTAAACCGTATAGCCATCGTTGGTGCAGGTGGGGGCGGTCACGGAAACTTCATAGGAGTGACCGGTGGCAGAAATCATCTCGGTATAGCTGTTGGGACAATTTGTACAGGTGTAGGTTCTGACACCGGCGCTGGTGCAGGTCGCCTGGGTTGAAATTTTACTGGAGTAGCTATGTCCGGTAGCGTTCACATAGGAGTCAACATAGCTGTGGGAACAGCCAGAACAGGTATGAGTGGTATAGCCCTGGGTGGTGCATGTGGGCTTGGTGACTACATCAGAATAGCGGTGACCGGCTGCACTGCCGCTGGTCACACCACAGGCAGTACAGGTTTTAGGCTCGGTGCAAGTTGCATTCTTCCAATTATGTCCCAAGGCTTCTCCACTGGTCTGACCACATGTGGTACAGGTTTTGGGGGAAGAACAGGTTGCGTCTTTCCAACTGTGGCCCAGGGCGTTGCCGCTGGTTTGTCCGCATTTGGAGCAGGTCTTGGGATTCTCGCAGGTTGCTGCGCTGTAGCTATGACCGGTGGCAGCTATTTCTTTGGTGTATACCTTTCCACAGTCAGCACAGGTTTTTTCCTTGGAACCGGCGGTAGTACAGGTAGCGGCCAGGGTCACGGTGTAGCTGCCATAGTTGTGGCTGGTTTTATCAATGGTTCCTTTCTCGGTTAGACCACAGACGGAGCAGGAAGTGACCTGGGTGCCGGTTGCTGTACAGGTAGCGGCTTTGACCACAGTAGTTGTGTTCTTGTGAGAACAGGTGCTCTGATTGGCGGCAGACTTGATGACGGTAAAGTAGTGCGTTTTCAAGGTGCGGGTGCCGCTGTTGGTGCCAAGGACTTGGGGTTCCTTTGCATAGTAACTGGAGTAGGTTACCTGAATGACATAGGTATAGTTGCCGGCTGGGAGTTCATTGAAAGCTGTTGCATCGTCAATGGAGCTGCCATTCAAGACATATTTGTTGTTAGAAACGGTTGCAGTGCCTCCGGTGATGGGGGTTCCGGAGGTGCCAAAACCAGAGTAGATATAGACTTTGGCAGTGCCGAGGGTATTGTAAGAAGAGGAGATGGTGCCGGTAACAGAGAATACATTACCCTTAACGTGTCCGTTGGGCAGAGCAGCGCTGGACAGCTTAATATCGTCATAGGCTTTTTTGCCATACTCCGTATAGCCGGAATAAATATACCCCTTCTGACCGTCAGAGGTTTCTACCTCATAGAAGATGTTGTTGCCCGCATTCACATACAGACCGGTAGAGGTATAGGTGGTGCCATTGGGGGCATCCTCAAGATAACTATCTGTCCGGCAATGCCTCCAGTACTACCTGGCCGCAGGTGCTGATAGGCGTTCCAGATGAGATTACAAGCGTGGCGGATTATTATGCCAACCAAGACAACTGGCCTCCGGAAATTGAGCAGATTTCCAGGGTTATGCTGACCAAGCTGACAACCCCCTTCGACGACAAGCAGAACGTCTATTCCGATACCTTCAGTAATCTTCTTGCTCCGAAATATCGGAATCACTACGACGAGCGCTATTATGTTTTTACACCCGATAAGGCAAGACAGGGTTCCCGGTACTTCTATACGTATATGGATGACCAGGGTTACCCCTTGTATGACTGGGAATTCCTGTATGATTTGGCTGTGGCAAATGGATATGAATCCCATATTAATCAAGAGTTTACGCAGGCTTATTATCATAATACGGATAACATTCTCGAGTATCTGGTTAATTTACTGACTAACCCCAGAGGAGAGGATTTCATTACTTACAAGACGGATGCTGAGGGAAATCCCGTTTATAAAACGGATGCAGATGGCGATATTATCTACGAAACCAACGCAAACGGTGAGTCTGTCCCTGTTCGTGTTATTGAATCCTTTGAGAGTATAACCCCGCTGCCAACGAAAATGACATCTATACGGGCTACTACTACAATACCGTTACTGTCATTCCTGCAACCATCATCTACTATGAGGAATCCTTTGTTCAGTTTGCTACCTACAAGCTGGATAGCTCTGGTCGTTACGTGGTGTCCAACATCAACAAATGGACGGATGCTAAGGATACCAACTGCGATGGTATGAAGGACGTTCACCAGGCCCAGGATCGTCCCGGTGAAACGGTGGCGCCCGAAATCGATGCCGACAACATCTACGGCTTTGATACCGCTTACAACACCTCCAGCCAGTACTCTCTGGGGCTGGCTAAGAAGTTTACCGCCAATGCCAACGATGCCGGAACTGTGACCTTTAGTTTTTATGGTACCGGATTCGACGTTATCAGTCTGACCGATAATGATACCGGCACCATCATGGTGGACGTTTACAAGGCTGCGGCTATGTGGCAGATCAAAGCACGCCTGTCCATTCCTATGTGGTGGATACCTATTATGGCTATACCTACGACATGGAGAAAAACGAGTGGATTCTGACCGAAAATGGCGCTGGACTGTATCAGGTTCCTGTCATGAAGGTCGAGGATCTTCCTTACGGTCATTACACTGCGGTTATTACTGTGGCTTATGCCGAGTTCTTTGATCACAAGACCTCTGATTTGTCCTATGACTTCTATATGGATGCCGTTCGAATCTATAATCCTGCCGGAGATAATGTATCATCCGACTCCGTGATTGGTGATGCCTATGTGGAGGATGGCGAGTTCGCGCCTGTTTTCGAGGAGCTTCGTAATATTCTGCTGACCGAACGTGATTTCTTCGATTATACAGAGGAATCCCTTGGTACGCAGTATCTCCATGGTGCTGTATTCATCGACGGCATTCCCGTGCTGAACGGCGATCACTATGATACTTCCTTTAAGAAGGATCCCCCCTATATTGGCACCTATATGAATTACGGTCCCAATAATGAAGTCTATCTGGCACCCGGTCAGGCCATTGCTTTCAAGTTGAATGGTATTGAAGGCTTGAAGGCTGCCCACTTGGCAATGAAGAGCACCGAGGGTACAGCCAAGGTAAAAGTTTTCAGCGCAAACAAGAACATTGCCAATGCTGGTCAGGTGGACATCACCACTGCAACGGATCGTTATTACGATTTGACCGACTTGGTTGGTCAAACTGTCATCATCGTCAATGTGGGCGGTTCCGATGACGGCATCCTGTCTGTCACTAATCTGAAGCTGACTGCGGATGTGTCTTCTGAGCAGACGATTTCTGCTGCTCAGGTGGTGACCATGAGTAGAAGGGATGCAAATATGGCACTGTATTGCCTGAATACAGTAGAGAATCCCGGTGAGGAAATCCCTCCCACAGGTGATAATGACTTCGTGTTTGGATTCGGCATCCTTGCCGGTTTGTGTGCGGTTGGCGTTGTCGCTCTTGTTGTATCCGAGTGCTGCAACCGTAAGCGGAAGGGGGCGTAATCAATGAAAAAGACGTATTCCAAGCCTGACATTTTCTTTGATAGCTTCTCGCTTTGCACCAACATCGCTGCTGGATGTGAAACAAAAACTCCCTTGCCTCAATCCAATTCGTGTGGTTTGCCGTACTTCAACTGGGTTATTTTCCAACCCCCCATGCAGGGCTGCAACAAAATTGCCGAAAACGGCATATGGGATAAGACTTGCTACCATATGCCCTCTGAAAGCAACAATCTGTTTTCCTCGTAAATACTTATTTGCACCAAAAGGTCACGTCGTCAAGGCGGCGTGACCTTTTGTCAAGGCAGGAGAATCCATATGTCTAAACCTTCGAAAAAGCATCAAAAGTACCCTACGCGTCGTGCGTTGCTGATTATCGGCGTAATCCTTTGCGTTGTTATGATTGCAGTTGCGGTGTTGATTCTTCGCAAAACAGAATCTTCCGGCGATTCCACAGTCGATTCCTTTTTCCAGAAAGCTGACTTGATCCAGACGGAACCGGAACAACTTTGCGATGGCTTGCTCCTCCAGGGTGTGGGCAGTTACACCGGTCGGTTTTTGGAGGATGGCTCGGAAGAGCAGGTCACTGACGTGATGATGATTCAGCTAAAAAATATCGGAAAGCGGGATTTGCAGCTTGCCGAAATATCATTGACCTTTGCGGACTTTACTGCGGAATTTGACATTACAAACCTGCCAGCCGGCGCAACGATGATTGTGCTTGAAAAAAATCGCCGTTCCTACGTAGATCAGCGGTATTTGAATATGTCGCTGCAAAATTTGGTGTATTTCGAAAATCATCTGGATGTTGATTCCGATTTATTCGAAATTACTGGTACAGATGGGGAAATATACTTGAAAAATATCAGCAATTCCTCCATCCAAGGCGACGTATACGTGTCCTATAAGTATATTTCCGGCGATATTTTGTACGGCGGTATTACCTTTAGAACTACATTACCCGGAGGATTAAAGTCCGGAGAAACAAAGCTGATTTCCGCCAAACACTTTGATCCAGAGCACAGCATCGTTGTGCAAATTCGCACAGGAGGTTAAGCCTTGGAGCATCGATATAAGTTTGCGGGGCTGTCGCTCTGTGTTACAACTCCGGAGGATATTCTCTATGCAGACCATGGCGTATTGCGTCCTTTTTTATCGGATAATGAGGAAAGTAATTCATATCGGTTAACGTTCTCGTTGGTGGATCAGCTGACTGCGCCAATAGGGGAGTGCACCTATCGGGATACCGGAATGCGGGTATATCGAAACGAACAGGAGGTTGTTCGCTATGCGGGCGCCTTGAATCGTGTTCACATTCGCTTGTGTCGGCATGGACGCTCCAGTGAAATTGAATGTCTGCGCCGAGAGTATCCCTTGGGCATTACCCCCAAAACTGTGCTTAATGCTATGGAGGCAGAGCATCTGATTGTTCAAAACAGCGGCGTTATCCTCCATGCGGCCTATATTCAGGTTGGCGAACAGGCAATTTTATTTACAGCACCCTCCGGTACGGGAAAATCCACCCAAGCGGATTTGTGGTGCCGTCGATTTGGCGCGCGGCTGATTAACGGAGATCGGGTTGCTGTTCGCACAGAGGGGAGGCAGGTGTGGGCTTGTGGTATTCCCTTTGCTGGCAGCTCTGGCGTGGCGGAAAATAGAACTTTGCCTATTGCCGCCATTGTGTATTTGAGTCAAGCCCCTACCAATAGTGCTGAGGAATTGACCGCCTTGCCAGCATTCCGAAAGGTTTAGGAGGGGTGTTGTGTTAATCTGTGGGATAGGGAGGATATGACTTTAGCCACAGATACTGTTTGGAAGTCAATGAAGCGTCTGGGGATTCACGGATACACAAGGCGGCGTAAAGCTGCGGCTGCAGGCACCAATTTGGAACACATCCGATATTCCAATGTCCTGAGCAGAAAATTTAAAGCAGAGCAACCTATGCA
>JBGVDR010000072.1:0-2105 GCA_045119455.1 Faecousia sp. | reverse complement strand
GGTGCAAAGCCTGGTATTGGTGGACATCTGCCCGGAGCAAAGATCGTAGGAGATGTATCCCGTACCCGTATGGTGCCTGAAGGCTCCGATGCCATCTCTCCAGCACCGCATCACGATATTTATTCCATAGAGGACCTGCGGCAGTTGGTCTACTCTTTGAAAGAGGCCACAGAGTATAAAAAGCCTGTGATCGTCAAGGTCGCCGCCGTCCATAACATCGCCGCCATTGCCAGCGGCATCGCCCGAAGTGGCGCGGACATTATCGCCATTGACGGTTTCCGGGGCGGCACCGGAGCGGCACCTACCCGAATCCGGGATAATGTGGGTATTCCCATTGAACTTGCTTTGGCCGCCGTTGATCAGCGACTCCGGGACGAGGGTATCCGAAACAATGTATCCCTGGTAGTTGGCGGCAGCATCCGCAGTGCATCGGACGTGGTCAAGGCGATTGCTCTGGGTGCCGATGCCTGCTATGTGGCAACTGCCGCATTGCTGGCTATGGGCTGTCACCTTTGCCGTACCTGTCAAAGCGGCAAGTGCAACTGGGGCATCGCAACCCAACGTCAGGATCTTGTAAAACGTCTGAATCCCGATATGGGCAGTCAGCGGCTTATCAATCTGATGACCGCCTGGAATCACGAAATCAAGGAGCTTATGGGCGGCATGGGTATCAACTCTATCGAAGCACTCCGCGGCAACCGACTGATGCTCCGTGGGATTGGGCTGACAGACAAGGAATTGCAGATCCTGGGCATTTCCCATGCAGGTGAATAAGGAGGGCAAAGTATGAAACGTGTATATGTGAATGAGCAGTGGTGTCTTGGCTGCCATCTGTGCGAATACAACTGTGCCTTTGCCAATTCCGATCAGACCAATATGGTCAAGGCGTTAAAGGGCAAGTCCATCTTTCCCCGTATCCATGTTGAGGGTGAGGATAAGATCACCTTTGCTGTCTCCTGCCGCCATTGTGAAGATCCAATGTGTGTAAAAAGCTGCATTTCCGGAGCATTGTCCAAGAAGGACGGTACGGTTTGCATCGACCGCAATAAATGCGTCGGATGCCTTACCTGCATTTTGGTATGCCCCTACGGTGCTATGTCCCAGGATGCAAACGGTGCGGTACAGAAGTGCGAATTATGTCTTGAAAACGCCTGTAGCGAGCCCGCCTGCGTCAAGGGCTGTCCCAACAAAGCCATCGTATATGAGGAGAGGTGACAGGTATGAAACACTATATAATTATTGGAAACGGTGTTGCCGCCATCGGTTGTATTGAAGGCATCCGCAGCATCGACTCTGAGGGTAAAATCACCGTTGTGTCGGCTGAAACCCATGCCGTTTACTGCCGTCCCCTGATTTCCTATTATTTGGAGGGTAAGACCGATCTGCAGCGGATGCAGTACCGCAATACCGATTTTTATGAAAAGATGGGCTGTCAAGTCCTCTATGGAAAGAAAGCGGTAAGAATTGACAGCACAGCGAAAACCGTAACATTGGATGACGGAGCGGCGGTTCCTTATGACAGCGTTTGTGTTGCTGCCGGTTCTTCCCCTTTTGTGCCGCCCTTTGCGGGACTGGACACTGTGAACAAGAAGTTTTCCTTTATGACTATTGACGACACATTAGCGCTGGAAGCGGCTGTGGACAAATCCAGTCGAGTACTGATCGTGGGTGCCGGTCTGATCGGCTTAAAGTGTGCCGAAGGTCTAAGGAACCGTGTGGCAAGCATTACTGTCTGCGATCTAGCAGACCGGGTACTTTCCAGTATTCTGGACACGGAATGCGCTGCGGTGATGCAGAAACATCTGGAAGAAAACGGCATCACCTTTCTGCTTGGTGACAGTGCCGCCAGCTTTGATGGCAACACTGCCTTTATGAAGAGTGGTAAAACCGTAGACTTTGATGTACTCGTACTGGCAGTGGGCGTTCGTGCTAACACCGCCCTTGTCAAAGAAATCGGGGGTGATGTTAACCGGGGTATCATCGTAAATACACGAATGGAAACCACGGTTGCCGATGTGTACGCTGCCGGTGATTGCACCGAGGGTGAGGACATTTCCTTTGGTGGCAGACGAGTGCTGGCGATCCTGCCCAATGCCTATATGCAG
>JBGVDR010000071.1:0-2745 GCA_045119455.1 Faecousia sp. | reverse complement strand
TACGCCGGCCGTAACAGTGTAGGCGGCAGATTGTCACGCAGGATAATAAGGCGGCTGTGATGTACGCGGCGGCCTAAAATCAGCCAGTAGTCCGGATCGCTCATGTAATTTTCTTTGAGCGGATCGGATGCGTTGTAAATGCCGGGAGCGGCAACCACCGGATCAATGAGCACAACTTTAACCTTTGTACCCTGTTTGATCTCGTCGCTTTTATCGCTCACCTGCAGCGGCAGTGACGGATCATCCGTTCCCGTGTCTATGTAGATAAAAGCGCCGCCCATATAGCCCTGGGTAGCATAGGCGCGGTTATAGAGTCGCCGGATGTTCATCCCGTCCATTTTTTCCGCCAGCGTATCAAGCAGTTCATTGTTGGTTTCATCGCCGCCGGTAATCGTTATCCATTCTCTGGTAATATCATCCGCAACCGTTTGGATCGCAGTGCGGATCATACCGTTCTGGGCTATCTGCTGTAAAGCACCGTAACCGATAAAAGATTGTGAAGGATATTGCCCCAGATTGGCACTGTGCTGCATAAGGCTTTCAAATATTTGAGTAAAGCCAAACTCAAATGCGGAGTCCTGCGCCAGCTTTTCAGCGTTAAGGCGCTCAGCCTCGGCGGGGTCTTTGCTGTCGTATGCCATAGTGCGCGGCAGCGCAAAAAATTTTTTAACATCTTCCAGAGTTTTGATCGGCCCTACATTGCCGGACTCAAACGGAGTACGCAGGGCCGCCGTAAGGTCCTCAGTGAAAATCTTTTTATCTTTAGCCATTTTTACCTCCTCACGCGTAAAGCGGCCATATTGTCGGCGGATATGCGGCCGCCGGTCTGTAAATCGGATAAAGCCTGGGTCATGGAGTCCACCTGGTCATCGTGAACGCCCGCCGGAAAACTTAAAAGCTCAGCGGTGAAATCCTGTACCCAGGGGCAGATCTCCGGTGACGGTATGTAAACATTATGGGCCTCCCACAGTGTTGCGATCGCGCTTGCGCGGGCCTCTTTGCTCTCCGTCGGATTAATCGGGATCAGTCCGGTGACCTGCTTTTTCAATGCAGATATTATCGCCGCGCCGTTCGCCTTTTCCTCAACAAGTTTTCTAATTACACCGTTATGTTTGCGAGCAAAGTCACAAAACCGCTGCAGAGTTTCGACAAAGTCCCAACGGCCGCGAACCTGGTCAATAAGGTAAAACGATCCCTGATACCGTCCCCAGCACGATCCTACCACATAATCGCTCGTTTTTGAGTCTTTGAAGGTCATATCCCAGGACAGAACCTTTTTATCAAAAAACGGCGGGAGTTCTTTGTAATATTGGATCCATGCCTTCTTAAAGGTTCCGCCGCCCTCCGGTACCGGGTGCTGCTGATACATCGCCGCCCATAATTCAGATCCGATTTGTGCTTTAATCGCCGTAAGCGCTAAAAGATTATACCGCTCAGGGTGCAGGGCCTCCCCCTCTTTGCGGTATTTCTCATCATGCTCAGCTATTGCCGGATAATTGATAACGTGATATTGATCGCCGCCGTGCGCTGCTTTCTCCAGGAGGTGGCCCACTAGATCGTCAGTGTTATGCGTCGGGATCAGTGTCCGTCCTACAAGATAAAGGCCGTCCGGTGCCGTTGTGCTTATGCAGCGCCCCCAGCCTTGATCCTCGGTAGCCGCCAGAGTGAAGGCGGCTAGCCTCTCATCAACCGCTCCGGTTACGGGGCTCATAACCGACGGCAATACCCACTTAAAACCGATTAGATCCCCTGCCTCTCGTATTTCCTGCGGCTCTCCGGTCCACGCCTTAACCGCCCATAAATGCGTTTTAGAGCATATAATTTTTTCCTGCCCCGTATCAACGGCCACGTCACACCATACCGGAGGAGTTACCGCCTTCACGGTTACTGGGTGACCGTCAATCCCGTAAACCTGATCGCCCGGCTTAAGTTCACCGTGAGTTTTCCAACCGTCGGTAGTTAAAACCGGAGTATCATCCTTGATCGGGTGCCAACGTGTGCACATAACGATCACGCCGCCGCCTGGTGCCAGTCGCGTGTAAGCGGTGGAGGCGTACCAGTCATGCACGCGGCTGCGCATTGTGGCACTGTAGGCCTCCGCTTTGTCTTTGTGCGGGTCGTCGATAATCAGGATATCCGCGCCCATACCTGTGATGCCGCCACCCACGCCAGCGCTGCGGTATGACCCGCGATAGTGCACGATCTCGAACTTATCTGTAGTTTTCTTATATGCGCCCGTGTCTCCGGTCTTTGCCGCGGCCTCCTTACTCGCCAGGAACACAAAGGGAAACAGTTCACGGAACCGCGGACCGTCGATAATCCTTTGTACATCCGTGTTCATAGCCCCCGCAAGGTCACTGGAGTATGAACTTGCGATTATATGGCACTCCGGGTAGTTACCCAGGAACCACGCCGGGAAATCACGGCTCACCAGCTGGCTTTTACCGGACCGCGGCGGCGCGGTTATGATTAGTCGCGGCGACTTCTTAGCAATTACATCAAGCGCAAATTGTTTTAAGGCTCTGCAGATCTCACGGTGAAACCACCCCATGAGATAATCGTCATGGTTGTAAAGAACAAAACTGCTCAGGTTTTCCCGTGCCCGCCTTTTTGCCAGCTCTTCCAGGGCCTCTCGCCTTGTTACTTCACTCATCATCCGCCCCGATATTTATCACGTCAATGAGTTTGTTATCTTCCATTGACTCAACCGGGCGCTCAACCTTTGCCGTGAGTGTGACGTTTTGA
>JBGVDR010000070.1:0-7769 GCA_045119455.1 Faecousia sp. | reverse complement strand
TGGAATTCGTTCAGGTTTCCAACTGCCAGAACGATCCCGCTACTTACGCAGCTCTCGTTAAGAAGGCTGCTGCTACCGGCCGCAGCCTGGTGCTGGAGTGCTGGGATGTAGAGTGCGCTAAGGCTGCTCTGGAAGTTTGCGGCAAGGATGTGATCCTGGACGGCGCAACCCCCGCTAACTGGGAAGCTATGAACGAGCTGGCAACCGCAAAGGGCGTGGTGCTGGGCGTTTGGGCAGAGAACATCTCTGACCTGTATGACACCGTGAAGAATCTGGAAGCCAAGGGCAACAAGAACCTGGTTCTGGATGTGACCGGCAAGACCGCTAAGGAGACCCTGGCCAATGCTGTTCTGGTTCGCCGTACCGCTATTACCGACGGTGATCGCACCATGGGCTATCCCTCCATCGTGAACCTGACTAAGATCGCCAAGGACGATGCTCGTCTGCAGACTGCTTACGCTTCTATGTTCACCGAGAAGTATGCCTCCATCATCGTGATGAACGGCATGAGCTATGCACAGGCTCTGCCTCTGTACGGCCTGCGTCAGAACATCTACACCGATCCTCAGAAGCCCATGAAGGTGGAAGCTAAGCTGTACCCCCTGAACGGTGCTGACGAGAACGCTCCCGTTGCTCTGACCGTTGACTTCGCTCTGACCTACTTCCTGGTCTCCGGCGAAATGGAGCGCTCCAATGCTCCTGTGAATCTGCTGATCTCCGATGCTTCCGGTATGTCCGTTCTGACTGCCTGGGCTGCCGGTAAGTTCTCCTCCTCCACCATCAAGAAGACCTTCGATGAGCTGGAGATCGAGAGCAAGATCAAGAACCGCACTCTGATCATCCCCGGCAAGGTTGCCGTTATGAAGGGTGAGATCCAGGAGAAGCTGCCCAACTGGAATGTTGTTGTTGGTCCTCTGGAAGCTGTTCAGCTGCCCAAGTACCTGAAGGATAAGGAATACGAGGCTGCTGCCGCTGCCGCTGCTGCTGAGAATGCTGCCAAGGCTGCATCCGCTTCCACCGTGGAAGTGAAGGAGCTGTCCTTCGAGGAGCTGGTGGAGACATAGGTTCCCAAGATCGAGATCGTGGATATGGGCGTTAAGTACAAGGGCTACAACCCCGAGTCCAAGACCTTCGTCACCATCGGTGAGCGTATCCACTGCATTGCTCCCTCCATCCGCAAGGCTATGGACGAGCGTGATCCTGCTCCCATCCTGGAGCGTGCTGCTGCTCAGATCAAGGCCGGCGCTACCTACCTGGATGTGAACATCGGACCTGCTGAGAAGGACGGTCCCGAGCGTATGATGTGGGCTGTTAAGCTGCTGCAGGAGAACTTTGACAATGTACCTCTGGCTCTGGATACTGCCAACATGAAGGCTATCGAGGCCGGTATCAAGGTTTACAACCGTGCCAACGGCAAGCCTATCGTCAACTCCGCTGACGCCGGCTCCCGTATCGGCTACATCGATCTGGCCGCTGCCAACGATGCCATCTGTATCGCCCTGTGCTCTGCCGACGGCATTGCCAAGGACAACGAGGAGCGTATGGTCCACTGTGACAACATGCTCGAGCGTGGTCTGGCTCTGGGTATGTCCTCTGATGACCTGTGGTTCGACCCCCTGTTCCTGGTCGTCAAGGGCATGCAGGACAAGCAGATGGAGGTTCTGGAGGCCATCAAGATGTTCTCCGACAAGGGCCTGAAGTCCACCGGCGGTCTGTCCAACAACTCCAATGGCGCTCCCAAGAACGTTCGTCCCATCATGGACTCCGCTCTGGTGGCTATGTGCATGATGCAGGGTCTGACCTCCGCTATCGTCAACCCCAACGACCTGCGGCTGATGGAGACCATCAAGTCCTGCGACATCTTCAAGAACCACGTCCTGTACTCCGATTCTTACCTGGATCTGTAATCAGGACGAATAGAAAGCGTGTCATTGCGAGCCAGTGCGCCCACTGGCGTGGCAATCCCCGAAGGTTTCTGGCTGGCTGGAAAACCGGGGGATTCCCACGGTCGCTTTGCTCCCTCGGAATGACAGCGTTTATTTCCCACGCATTTCTGGCTGGGAGGGAAGTCTCCCTCCCAGCCAGTTTGCTTATTTTGGAGGAAATATGAAAAGAAAGATTCGGTTGATGATTTGCTTGGCGCTGGTGTCGCTTGTGCTGTGCGCCTGTGCCTTTGATTTGAGCCCCGAGGCTTCTCCTGTGGCCCAGGACATGATGAGGGAATTGGCCAGGGGAAATAAAGAGGCCGCTCTGAGCCTGATGCACCCCGATATGCGGGAGCAAATCAAGGATTTAGATAAGACCGTTGAAGATTTGATTGAATTTGTGGACGGGCGATGCGTTCAGGAGTGGAAGCAGACCTCAATCAATGTTAAGAATCAGGTGGGCACTAATTCCGGAAAATTTGAAGAGGGAACGTTTCGGGTGACCTTGGATGATGGAACGGTGCTGAAAATTGATTACGAGTACTCCAGCAATAAGGCGGGGAAAGGCTTTATTTCGTTCTATTTGTCCGTGGGTAAGTAAGAACTGAGTTTGTATATTCAGCCAAATGGCTTGATATAAATTACTACATATTATCTGGGAGGAATTATCATGAGTGTATTAACCGATTTGATTTATGGCGGCAGTAATGCCGTGGCTGGTTTGACCGAAGGCGCAGTCAACGAGGCCATTGCCAAGTATGGCGCAGATCATCCCATCGCGTTCCCCGACACTGCATACTTTTTCCCTACGATTTATGCCGCTACCGGTGTGAAGGTTAAGACTCTGGGCGACCTGACCGCTTGCGTTGGCGTACTTAAGAGCTTAATCACCAATCAGGAAGACCTGGGTCAAGCGTTGAATGCCGGTCTTGCCACTGCGGTAGGCGCTGAGATTCTGGAGGGTCTGAAGTGGGTCGAGGGCGGAAATCCCTATGAGAACGATTCCGGCATTGGTTTCGTGCCCGACCCTATCATTCGTTCTCTGGGTGTGCCGCTGGTTACCGGCGATATTCCCGGCGTGGCGGTTGTGCTTGGCAAGGCGGACAATGCCGATGATGTGGTGAAGGTGGTCAAGGATTATCAGTCCAAGGGTATTCTGACCTTCCTGGTGGGCGACGTCATCGAGCAGTGCATCGACGGCGGCGTGAAGGCGGGTCTTGAGTACCGTGTGGTGCCCCTGGGTCACGATGTCACCTCGGTCATCCACGTTGTTACCGTTGCAATCCGTGCGGCACTGATTTTCGGTAATGTTCAGCCCGGCAATCTGGCGGGCCTGCTGGATTACACCAAGAATCGTGTTCCCGCCTTTGTAAACACCTTTGGTGCCATTGATGCCGTGGTGGTTTCTGCCGGTGCCGGTGCAATCGCTTTGGGCTTCCCTGTGATTGTGGACATCGATTTGGGCGAAAATCAGGTTCCCGGTGCCCTGGAGTCCGTTTGCGACCACAACGAGACCGTGAAGAAATCGCTGGAGCTGCGGAATATCAAGATTAAGACCACCGAGCTGCCCATTCCCGTGGCTTTCGCCGCCGCATTTGAGGGCGAAATCATCCGTAAGGCCGACATGCACAACGAGTGCTGGTCCTCCAAAAATCCCACCGCTGAGTTGGTGGTGATGAAGGAGATGGGCGAGATTGAGGATCATAAGATTACCATTGTGGGTCCGGATTTGGACGAAGCCAAGGATTTGGCGCTGGTGACTTTCGTTGAGGTCGCCGGCAAGAAGATGCAGGTGGACTTCGAGAGCGTTATCGAGCGGAAATTCCATGCCTGGTTCAACTACATGGAGGGCGTGATGCACACCGGCCAGCGCAACCAGGTGCGAGTCCGTGTGTCCAATGCGGCCTTCGAGTCCGGCCTGCGGCTGAAGGACTTCGCGGAAGTTCTGTACGTGATGGTCATGAACGAGTTTGACGCTGTTGTGGACAAGTGCCAGGTGACCATCATCACTGACACTGCTGAGGCTGCTAAGTTCCGGGATGAGGTTGCCATGCCCCGTTATGCCCAGCGTGATGACCGGTTGGCATCCATGACCGATGAGAGCGTGGATCGCTACTATACCTGTATCCTGTGCCAGTCCTTTGCCCCGGCTCACTGCTGTGTGGTTACCCCTGAACGTCTGGGTCTGTGCGGCGCAGTGTCCTGGCTGGATGCCAAGGCCACCAATGAGCTCGATCCCAACGGCCCCTGCCAGCCTATCTTCAAGGAAGGCTGCACGGATGAGCGTACCGGTCGCTTTGCCAGCGTGGATAAGATGGTGTGCGATGCCACCCACGGCGCGGTGGAGAGCGTGACGCTGTACTCCATTTTGGAAGATCCCATGACCAGCTGTGGCTGCTTCGAGTGCATTTGCGGCATTGAGCCCATGAGCAACGGCTTTATCGTGGTCAACCGGGAATTCAAGGGCATGACCCCTGCCGGCATGACCTTTGGCGAGCTGGCCAGCTGTACCGGCGGCGGTGTCCAGACCCCCGGTTACATGGGTCACGGCCGGCACTTCATCAGTTCCAAGAAGTTTATCTCCGCTGAGGGCGGTATTGAGCGCATCGTTTGGATGCCTAAGGAGCTGAAGGACGATGTGGGCGAGCGGCTGAACAAGACTGCATTTGAGCTCTACGGCATCGAGAATTTCACCGATTTGATTGCCGATGAAACCATTACCACCGACTGCGAGGAATTGCTGAACTGGCTGACCGAGAAGAACCATCCTGTTCTCGGCATGGAGCCGCTGATGTAAATGGAGCTGAATCGAAAGCAACTGCGGCTCCGGGAATATGATTACCACACTCCCGGAGCCTACTTTATCACTCTATGTACAAAGGATAAGGCGTGTATATTAAGCACCATCGTAGGGGCCGATGCCCACATCGGCCCTTACCCCAGCCTAACGAAATCTGGAAAAATGGTTGAGAAGTATTTGCGCAATATCCCTGGTGTGTGAAAGTACTTCATTATGCCGAATCATGTTCATATGATCCTCCATGTTTCTGCGGAGGATATTTTGCAAGGGCCGATGTGGGCATCGGCCCCTACGGGCACCAGTGTTCCGCAGTTGATAAAATCCTTTAAGATTTTGGTAACAAAGGAACTGGGAGAAAGTATTTGGCAACGTTCCTACTACGATCACATTATTCGTGATGAGAAGGATTATCAGACTCGTATACAATACATTGACGAAAATCCTGCAAAGTGGTTTTTTGATGATTATTATGTTCCTTGAGACTGCAGTTAAGGAGTGTGCGAATCGTGGAATATAGTTTCGAATTGTGTTTGACTCCTAATTACAAAATGACCGTGGAAGACCTTAGAAAATATGGCATCGGCCCCAAAATCCCCACAGCCATTGTTACTTGGATTCTTCTGATTAGTCTTTTCGTTATTAGCTATACGAAAGGAATGTTGGTAAAATATTGGGAAATTGAAACGGTTCTTGCAGTTGTTTTACTTGTAGCCTTTTTTACGCCACATTATCTAACTTGGTTTAGCTTTGCGAAACTGAAAAAGAAAAATGATGGTAGATTGCCCGAAGCAATCGTTCGTTTTGCTGATAGCATCACTTGCCAAATTGGCGAAGGAATTTTTGCTTTTGATTATGCCGATTTAGTTGGCGTAATTCATATGCGACATAGCTATAAATTGCAATTTACGAACCGCAGAGGCCTGTTGCTAGATACCGATGCTTTTACAAAGGGCACTTTTTCGGAATTTAAGAAATTCATTCGACAAAAGCGTCCGGATTTGGTTATCCCGGAATAAATCTCGAAAGGTAATTTTTGAATGAAAGTAACTTTCCAAATTGAGGGCGGAAGCCCGGTTCAAATTGAATGCAACGCCGGAGAAAATCTGCTGGAGCTGGCACGGCGGGCCAATGTAGCTATCGATGCCCCTTGCTCTGGCAACGGCTCCTGCGGAAAGTGTCGGGTAAAGCTGCTGGAAGGGCAGTTGGACACTATTCCCAGCCGTCACATCTCCGACGAGGAATATAAGCAAGGCTGGCGCCTGAGCTGCAACTGCAAGGTGGTGGGCGACTGCACCGTGCTGGTGCCGGACATCGCCAGCGCCTATCAGAGCCGAATGAAGACGGCGGATTTGTCCAGTCCCAAGGAAATTGCCATTTTTGAGGACTGTCAAAATGCGCTGAAGGAAAGCGGAATCCGCTTCGAGAATGAATTTTTGGCGCTGGATGTGGTCATGGAGGCTCCCAGTGCGGATGATACCATGCCCGACGTGGAGCGCCTGATTTGGGGCGTGCAGGCGGCGGCAGGCGTGGAGCAGGTGCGGGTGCCGTACCATGTGATGAAGCATTTGGCACAGGTGCTGCGGGAATTTAGGTTCCATGTTTGCGTCAAGGGCCTGCGGGAGGGAGATACCTTCCGGTGCATGGAAATTTGCGGCCCGGAGGACACTGCGCTTGTGGGCTGTGCCATCGACATTGGCACCACCACGGTAACCATGGTGCTCACGGATTTGTCCGATGGTAGGCTGCTGGCGAAGGGGTCCTCCGGCAACGGTCAGATTCGATACGGTGCGGATGTGATCAATCGTATCATTGAGCAGAGCCGTCCCGGTGGCAAGAAAAAGCTGCAAGATGCCATTATTAAGGAAACTTTGAGCCCGATTATTACTAATTTATGTAAAACTGCGAACATTTCCGTTACTAGCATTCTTCGCCTGTGCATCGGCGCAAACACCACGATGAACCATTTGCTATTGGGTGTGGATGCGGATCCTGTACGGATGGACCCCTATATTCCCAGCTTCTTTGGGTGGGATGGGTTGCTGGCGGGGGACTTGAAGCTGCCCGCCAATCCCAATGCCCAGGTTCTGATTGCGCCTAATATCGGTTCCTACGTGGGCGGCGACATCACCGCCGGTACGCTGGCATCGGGAATTTGGGACAAGGATGAGATGAGCCTGTTCATTGACCTGGGCACCAATGGCGAGCTGGTGTTCGGTAATCGGGATTTTCTCATGAGCTGTGCCTGCTCCGCCGGTCCGGCCTTTGAGGGCGGCGACATTTCCTGCGGTATGCGTGCCACCGATGGCGCCATTGAAGCCTGTGTCATTGACAAGGAAACCATGGAACCCAGTCTGACCATTGTGGGTGATGCCGGGCAGAAGCCGGTGGGCATCTGCGGCAGCGGCATTATTGATATCATTTCTGAGCTGTTCCGTTGCAGCATCATCAATGCCAAGGGCTTGTTTGTCCGGGAGGGACAGAGGGTCAAGCGTGATGAGCATGGCATGGGTCGGTTTGTGCTGGCCACGGCGGGGGAATCGGACACCGGTCGTGAAATTGCCATCAATGAGGTTGATATTGACAATTTTATACGGGCTAAAGGCGCCATTTTCTCTGCCATTGACACCCTGCTACAGAGCGTGGATATGACGGTGGATATGATTGACCGGGTGTATGTGGCCGGCGGAATTGGCTCCGGCATTAATATGAAAAATGCGGTAAACATTGGTATGTTCCCGGATGTGGAGCTGGAGAAGTTTACGTATATCGGCAATTCCTCTCTGACCGGCGCCTATGCAATGGTCGTCAGCGACGATGCCAATGCAAAGTGTGCGGAAGTAGCGGCGAACATGACCTATCTGGAGCTGAGCACCTACCCGGGGTATATGGATTCTTTTGTGGCAGCGTGCTTCTTGCCCCATACGGATGTGCGACTGTTTCCCAATAGCGTGCAGGAGTAATATTGCTAGATAAATGATTGTTTATATTACGAGTCGTGGGGCGCCGGGGGGGGGGGCCGCGCCGCCGTGGGGGGGCGAACATTA
>JBGVDR010000069.1:0-5249 GCA_045119455.1 Faecousia sp. | reverse complement strand
GGTACGGACCTTTACAACATTCTCCACATCGTAAACAAAGATCTTGCCGTCACCGATGTGTCCGGTGTAGAGCACCTTCTTGGCAGTTTCAATGACGTTCCGGACAGGCACCTTGCTCACCACAATATCCACCTGTACCTTGGGCAGCAGACTGGCCTCCACCTGCACGCCGCGATAGTATTCCGGCTTGCCCTTCTGAATGCCGCAGCCCAGCACATGGGAAACGGTCATGCCCGTGATGCCAATGTCGACCATGGCATTCTTCAGGCTCTCCAGACGGGACTCCTTGCAGATGATCTCAACCTTGGTGAACTTGGCTCCCTCATTTTCCTCGAAGGAAGGCATCTTCTTTACGGGTACGGCCTCAGCTACGGGCACTTCACCAGCAACGACCACGAGAGTATCCTCGGCGGTGGTGTCAGGCAGCATCGCGAAGCCAGCGTAGGCAGTCAGAAGGCCGTGCTCGGTCACATCCAGACCGGTGATCTCATGCTCTGCATCCACCCTCAGGCCAATGGTCTTCTTGAGAATGAAGAACACAATAGTGATAACCACCGCCACATAGACTGCCACACTGACAACACCCAAAGCCTGCGTACCCAACAGGTGCCAGCCGCCGCCGTAGAACAGGCCCTTTTCCGTGGAAACACCGGTAGCGAACAGACCCACCATAATGGTACCCAGACTGCCGCAAACACCGTGGACAGAAACAGCACCTACAGGGTCGTCAATCTTGACAACCTTATCAAAGAACTCAACGGAAAGAACAATCACGATACCGAACACGATGCCCATGATGGCAGCACCCAGAGGGGACACAGCATCGCAGCCGGCGGTGATGCCCACCAGACCAGCCAGCGCTGCGTTGTAGGTCATGGAGACATCGGGCTTGCCGTAGCGGATCCAAGTGAAGATCAGCGTTACACAGCAGGCCACTGCAGCAGCCAGATTGGTGTTAAAGAAGATCAGACCAGCGCTGGTAACAGCGGCATCAGAGTCCATCGCCACGGTGGAAGCACCGTTGAAGCCGAACCAGCAGAACCACAGGATGAATACACCCAAAGCAGCAAATGTAAGGTTGTGTCCCAGAATAGCCTTGGGCTTGCCATTCTTGTCATACTTGCCGATACGGGGACCCAGCATCCACGCACCAATACAGGCGCAAACACCGCCAACCATATGGACGGCCGTGGAACCGGCAAAGTCATGGAAGCCCAACTGGCTCAGCCAGCCGCCGCCCCAGATCCAGTGGCCGGAAACTGGATAGATCAGCAAGGAGATGGCCGCGGAGTAGATGCAGTAGGCACTGAACTTGGTACGCTCTGCCATAGCACCGGAAACGATGGTAGCGGAAGTAGCGCAGAACACCGTCTGGAAGATGGCAAAGGCCCACAGAGGAACGCCAGCAGGGAGGATATGGCTGTAGTCCTTCATGATCATGGGATCGATCCAGCCAAACAGCTGGGTACCGGCACCAAACATGATACCGAAACCCACCAGCCAGAAACATGGAGTGCCGATGCAGAAGTCCATCAGGTTCTTCATCAGAATGTTGCCAGTGTTCTTGGCTCTGGTAAATCCAGCCTCACACAGAGAGAAACCAGCCTGCATGAAGAAGACCAACGCGGCACCCAGCAGTACCCAAATGGTGTTTACAGAACTGAATTCCATACAAATAACCTCTTTTCTAAAATAAATGTGATTTTTTATTTATCTCACACCAAACAGCAGTTCGCCGTAGGTGGGGAAGGGCCAGACCTTTTCGGCAGTAAGTGTCTCTGCCTCGTCAGCCACCGCGCGAAGATCCGCCATTTTGCTCAGCACGGTATCACGGACTGCGTAGGCTTCCTCTACCACACCGGAGGTGTTCTTCAGCTCCAGAACAGCCGCTTCCAATTCGTCGGTCCTGGCTGCAATCTGGTCGGTCAGAGCGGACAGCTTCGTAATCAGGCTGGTTTCATAACCACAGCTAACCCCAGGCGCAGCAGCCTTCTTTGCTGCAACATCCTCGGCAAGGTCTGCGGTAAAGCCTGCTACGGCGGGCAAAATTTGCTTTCTTGCCATATCCACCATGGTGTTGGCCTCGATGACCACGGTCTTGCAGTAGTTTTCCAGCATGATCTCGCAGCGGGACTGCAGCTCAGGCAGTGTGAAGACCTTGTGGGCAGTCAGCATATCCACATTCTTCTGGTCCAGCAGATGGGGCATACAGTCCGGGGTGGTGCGGTAATTGCATAGGCCACGCTTCGCAGCTTCCTCCAGCCATGCATCGTCGTAGCCATTGCCGTTGAACAGGATGCGCTTATGATCCTTGATGGTCTTCTTGATCATCTCATGCAGCTTGGTTTCAAAGTCTTCCGCCCCCTCCAGGCGGTCCGCGTAGATCTTCAAGGACTCTGCCACCGCAGCATTCAGCATGATGTTGGCACAGGCAATGGAGTTGGAAGAACCCAGCATGCGGAACTCAAACTTGTTGCCGGTGAATGCAAAAGGAGAGGTACGATTGCGGTCGGTGGTGTCCTTCTGGAACCGGGGCAGAACATCCACGCCCAGCTTCATATTGGTTTTCTTTGTGCTTTCATAGGGCTGATCCGTTTCGATGGCATCCAGAATGGCGGCCAGCTCATCGCCCAGGAAGATGGAAACCACAGCAGGTGGTGCCTCGTTTGCTCCCAGCCGATGATCGTTTCCGGCAGTTGCCACAGAAATGCGCAGCAGATCCTGATAGTCGTCCACTGCCTTGATGACCGCACACAGGAACAGCAGGAACTGGGCGTTTTCATAAGGCGTTTCGCCGGGAGACAGCAGGTTCACACCGGTGTCGGTTGCCATAGACCAGTTGTTGTGCTTACCGGAGCCGTTAACACCCGCAAAGGGCTTTTCGTGGAGCAGGCACACCAAACCATGCTTGGCTGCGACCTTCTGCATGATTTCCATGGTCAGCTGGTTGTGGTCGGTAGCAATATTGGTGGTGGTATAAATGGGTGCCAGCTCGTGCTGTGCCGGAGCAACCTCGTTATGCTCCGTCTTTGCCAGAATGCCCAGCTTCCACAGTTCCTCGTTCAGATTCTCCATGAATGCCGCTACTCTGGGTTTAATAACGCCAAAGTAGTGGTCATCCATCTCCTGTCCCTTGGGCGGCTTGGCACCGAACAGGGTCCTACCGGTATAAATCAGATCCTTTCTCTGATCATACAGCTCCTTGGGCACCAGGAAGTATTCCTGTTCGGGACCAACAGAGGTGCGGACACACTTCACATCGGTATTTCCAAACAGCTTGAGAATCCGCATTGCCTGCCGGTTCAGCGCTTCCATAGAACGCAGCAGCGGAGTCTTCTTATCCAGTGCCTCGCCGCCGTAGGAACAGAAGGCCGTGGGGATGCATAAGGTCTTTCCCTTGATAAACGCATAGGAGGTGGGGTCCCAGGCGGTATAGCCTCTGGCCTCGAATGTTGCTCGCAGACCGCCGGAGGGGAATGAACTTGCATCCGGCTCACCCTTGATCAGCTCTTTGCCGGAGAAGTCCATAATGACACCGCCGTCCGGAGCCGGAGAGATAAAGCTGTCGTGTTTTTCTGCGGTAATACCGGTCAGAGGCTGAAACCAATGGGTGAAGTGGGTGGCACCGTTGGATACCGCCCAATCTCTCATGGCCGCCGCTACGGCATCAGCGACACCGGGGTCCAACTTGGTACCCCGCTGAATCGTTTTATGCAAAGACTTGTAGACATTCGAGCTGAGCTTTGCTTTCATGACACGCTCGTCGAATACCAGGCAGCCAAAGTAATCAGATACATTTTTCATAGTGAACACTCCTTTTTAGATACGATGTGCGGAAAAAACAAAAAAGCAATGGCGTCTATGGGCCGAAAGCCCAAAGACGCCATTGCCTTTGCACGTTCGCATTGTACACCTCCGAAAGGCATTTGTCAACACCCTGCACAAAAAAAGTTTTTTGCATTTGGACATATTGACAAATGCCTTCCGACGGAATATAATACACACGATGAGCAAAGGCGTTCATCAGAGGCTTTTTATGCCCCTGTGAATGCCTTTGCTCCTTTTTTATTACTTCAAATCTGAGAGGATGAGGAAAATGAAACCAGAAGGTCAAGTGCGCATTCCCTCTGGGTGTGCTATTGCTGCCGTTATATCAAAAGACGGGAACCGAATGTCTGGTCGCAAAATTATTGACGCAATGAAGCCGATGCATGACCGTTCCAACGGTCTAGGTGGCGGTTTCGCTGCTTACGGCATCTATCCGGAGTACAAAGATTTTTACGCTCTGCATCTGTTCTTCGATTCCCGAACGACCCGGAAAGACTGCGAAGCACTGCTTAAGGAACACTTTGAAATCGTGAAGTCCGAGATCATCCCCACCCGCAAGATCCCGGCCATCACAGACGAACCGATCATCTGGCGGTACTTTGTGACACCTCTGCGTAATGCACTGGCTTCTTTTCAACTGGACGAAAAGGAATTTGTTGCCCGAACCGTTATGAAGATCAATACGGAAATGCCCGGTGCTTATGTATTTTCCAGTGGTAAAAATATGGGCACCTTCAAAGCCGTAGGCTTTCCGGAGGATGTGGGCGAGTTCTATAGACTGGATGAATACGAAGGCTATTCCTGGACTGCCCATGGCCGTTATCCGACCAACACCCCCGGTTGGTGGGGTGGTGCCCATCCTTTTACACTGCTGGATTATTCCATCGTCCACAACGGCGAGATCTCCTCTTATGATGCAAACCGCAGATTTATCGAAATGTTTGGCTATAAATGTAATCTGCAAACTGACACGGAAGTCATTACTTATATTATGGACTATCTGATCCGCCGCCAAGGTCTAACTCTGGAAGAGGCTGCAGCTGTCATTTCCGCCTCATTCTGGAGTACCATAGAAAAGAAATCGCCGGAGATCAAAGAGAAGGAGACCTTCCTGCGTACTGTTTTCCCCAGTCTGCTGATTACCGGACCATTCTCCATCGTGTTTGGCTTTAACGGCGGTCTGATGGCTCTGAATGATCGGTTAAAGCTGCGCTCTATGGTGGTTGGTGAGAAGGATGACAAGGTGTTCATCGCCAGTGAGGAAGCTGCCATCCGTGTCATGGAACCGGATGCAGAAAATATCTGGGCACCTGCCGGTGGCGAGCCGGTGATCGTAAAGGTAAAGGAGGGTACATTCTAATGGGCGTGGAATTCATTAACCCTGAATTTGAGGTCGTCAGAAACGACAGTCGATGCATTGC
>JBGVDR010000068.1:0-2500 GCA_045119455.1 Faecousia sp. | reverse complement strand
GAATCCTGAGTACGGCGGGACACGTGGAATCCCGTCGGAATCAACGAGGACCATCTCGTAAGGCTAAATACTACCTAGTGACCGATAGTGAACCAGTACCGTGAGGGAAAGGTGAAAAGAACCCCGGAAGGGGAGTGAAAGAGAACCTGAAACCGTGTGCCTACAACTAGTCAGAGCCCGTTAATGGGTGATGGCGTGCCTTTTGTAGAATGAACCGGCGAGTTACGATATCGTGCGAGGTTAAGCAGAAGATGCGGAGCCGTAGCGAAAGCGAGTCTGAATAGGGCGAAGAGTACGATGTTGTAGACCCGAAACCGTGTGAGCTAGCCATGAGCAGGCTGAAGGTCAGGTAACACTGACTGGAGGGCCGAACCAGGGCACGTTGAAAAGTGCTTGGATGACTTGTGGCTAGGGGTGAAATTCCAATCGAACACGGATATAGCTGGTTCTCTCCGAAATAGCTTTAGGGCTAGCCTCGATGTTAAGTCTACTGGAGGTAGAGCACTGAATGGGTGATGGCCCCACCTCGGGGTACTGATCTCAATCAAACTCCGAATGCCAGATAGATATAATCGGGAGTCAGACTGTGGGTGATAAGGTCCATGGTCAAAAGGGAAAGAGCCCAGACCGCCAGCTAAGGCCCCCAAGTGTCCGTTAAGTGGAAAAGGATGTGGAGATGCACAGACAACTAGGAGGTTGGCTTAGAAGCAGCCATCCTTTAAAGAGTGCGTAATAGCTCACTAGTCGAGTGACTCTGCGCCGAAAATGTACCGGGGCTAAACGGACCGCCGAAGCTGCGGATTGACTTTAGAGTCAGTGGTAGGAGAGCGTTCTAACAGCGGTGAAGCAGTACCGGAAGGAGCTGTGGAGCGGTTAGAAGTGAGAATGCCGGTGTGAGTAGCGAAAGATAGGTGAGAATCCTATCCATCGAAAGCCTAAGGTTTCCAGGGGAAGGCTCGTCCGCCCTGGGTAAGTCGGGACCTAAGGTGAGGCCGAAAGGCGTAGCCGATGGACAACAGGTTGATATTCCTGTACCACTTATTAAACTGATGGAGTGACGGAGAAGGCTAAGTTGAGCGTGTGAATGGATTCACGTGTAAGCAGTGAGGTGGTCATGTAGGCAAATCCGCATGGCATAACATTGAGCTGTGATGCCGAAGCCGAATGGCGAAGTCAACTGACGTCACGCTTCCAAGAAAAGCTTCTAGGGTTAATTTAATAAGTGCCCGTACCGATAACCGACACAGGTAGGCGAGGAGAGAATCCTAAGATGAGCGAGAGAACTCTTGTTAAGGAACTCGGCAAAATGACCCCGTAACTTCGGGAGAAGGGGTGCTTGTGAAAGCAAGCCGCAGTGAATAGGCCCAGGCGACTGTTTATCAAAAACACAGGTCTCTGCTAAACCGCAAGGTGATGTATAGGGGCTGACGCCTGCCCGGTGCTGGAAGGTTAAGAGGAGAGGTTAGCGCAAGCGAAGCTTTGAATTGAAGCCCCAGTAAACGGCGGCCGTAACTATAACGGTCCTAAGGTAGCGAAATTCCTTGTCGGGTAAGTTCCGACCCGCACGAAAGGCGTAACGATCTGGGCGCTGTCTCAACAAGAGACTCGGTGAAATCATAGTACCTGTGAAGATGCAGGTTACCCGCGACAGGACGGAAAGACCCCGTGGAGCTTTACTGTAGCTTGATATTGAGCACTGGTGGCACATGTACAGGATAGGTAGGAGACGAAGAAACCAGGACGCCAGTCTTGGTGGAGTCGCTGTTGGGATACTACCCTTGTGTTACTGGGGTTCTAACCCGTGGCCCTTATCGGGTCAGGGAACAGTGTCAGGTGGGCAGTTTGACTGGGGCGGTCGCCTCCCAAAGAGTAACGGAGGCGCCCAAAGGTTCCCTCAGAATGGTTGGAAATCATTCGAAGAGTGTAAAGGCAGAAGGGAGCTTGACTGCGAGACCTACAAGTCGAGCAGGGACGAAAGTCGGGCTTAGTGATCCGGCGGTACCGAATGGAAGGGCCGTCGCTCAACGGATAAAAGCTACCCCGGGGATAACAGGCTGATCTCCCCCAAGAGTTCACATCGACGGGGAGGTTTGGCACCTCGATGTCGGCTCATCGCATCCTGGGGCTGTAGTCGGTCCCAAGGGTTGGGCTGTTCGCCCATTAAAGCGGTACGCGAGCTGGGTTCAGAACGTCGTGAGACAGTTCGGTCCCTATCCGTCGTGGGCGTAGGAAATTTGAGAGGAGCTGTCCTTAGTACGAGAGGACCGGGATGGACACACCGCTGGTGTACCAGTTGTTCTGCCAGGAGCATAGCTGGGTAGCTACGTGTGGACGGGATAAACGCTGAAAGCATCTAAGCGTGAAGCCCCCCTCAAGATGAGATTTCCCATTCGAAAGAAGTAAGATCCCTTGAAGACGACGAGGTTGATAGGTCAGAAGTGGAAGTGTGGTGACACATGGAGCGGACTGATACTAATCGATCGAGGACTTAACCAAAGAA
>JBGVDR010000067.1:0-13254 GCA_045119455.1 Faecousia sp. | reverse complement strand
CTCCATCAAATCGGGAGATTGCTGCGTCAGCCCTTTTAAGGGCCTCCCCGCAATGACACGAATGTGAGAGGAGATAGGACTATGAGAATTATCGAAGGCGGCATCTGTGCTGCAAAGGGCTTTACCGCAAACGGCATCCACTGCGGTATCCGCAGAAATCACAGCAAGAAGGATCTGGCACTGATCTTCAGCTCCGTTCCTGCCAGTGCGGCCGCTGTCTACACCACCAATCTGGTGAAGGGCGCACCCCTGATCGTCACCAAAAATCACCTGCAGAACGGCATCGCCCAGGCAGTGATCTGCAACAGCGGCAATGCCAACACCTGCAACGCCAACGGCATCGAAATTGCCGAGGCTATGTCCGACCTGTGCGCCAAGGAACTGAACATTCTGGCGGGGGACGTGATCGTGGCTTCTACCGGCGTAATTGGCCAGCCTCTGTCCATCGACCCCATCGCCCAAGGTCTCCCCGGGCTGGCTGCGGGACTGTCCGTGGAGGGCGGCAAGGCCGCTGCTGAAGGCATCATGACCACCGACACTGTTATGAAGGAAGTGGCTGTAGAATTTACCCTGGATGGCAAGACCTGCCACATTGGCGGCATTGCCAAGGGCAGCGGCATGATCCACCCCAATATGGCCACCATGCTGGTGTTCATCACCACCGACTGCGCTATTTCTTCTGAAATGCTGCAAAAGGCCCTGTCCCACGACATTACCAACACCTTCAACATGCTCTCCATCGACGGCGACACCTCCACCAACGATATGGTCACTGTCCTGGCCAACGGCTTGGCCGGCAACGATACCATCACCGCCGAGGGTGAGGATTTTGCCACCTTCATGAAGGCGCTGAACACCCTAACTGTGGCGCTGTGCCGCACCATCGCCGGCGACGGCGAAGGCGCTACCAAGCTCCTGGAGTGTGTTGTTACCGGTGCCGATACCCTGGAGGCCGCCAAAACCGCCGCCAAGAGCGTCATCTGCTCCAGTCTGCTCAAAGCCGCCATGTTCGGTGCCGATGCCAACTGGGGCCGGGTACTGTGTGCCATCGGCTACTCTGGTGCCGACGTAGATATTTCCAAGATTGACGTATCCTTCCGCTCCGCTAAGGGCGAAATTCAAGTCTGCAAGGACGGTGCCGGCATCCCCTTCTCCGAGGAAATCGCAAAGGAAATTCTGCTGGAAAAGGAAATCGACATCCTGATTTCCGCTGGCAACGGTCCCTTCAGTGCCTCTGCCTGGGGCTGTGACCTCACCTACGATTACGTCAAAATCAACGGCGACTACCGCACCTAAATCCCCACCTACGACATCCTCAAAACAAGGAGCCAAAACTATGGACAATCACTTCTCCAACGCCCAACGGGCAGAGGTCCTAACCGCCGCCCTGCCCTACATAAAAAAGTACAGTGGCAAAATCGTGGTCATCAAATACGGCGGCAACGCCATGATCAACGAACAGCTGAAACAGCAGGTCATGGAGGACATCGCCCTGCTGTGGCTGATTGGCGTCAAGGTCGTGCTGGTTCACGGCGGTGGCCCCGAAATCAGTGACACCATGAAGCGCTTGGGTAAACAGGCCCAATTTGTCAACGGTCTGCGTGTCACCGATAAAGAAACCGTGGACATCGTCCAGATGGTTCTGGCCGGTAAAATTAATAAGACTCTGGTCAATCTGATTCAGATGAAGGGCGGTCACGCTGTGGGTCTTAGCGGCATCGACGGTGGCATCATCGAAGCCACCATGAAGGACGAAGCCCTGGGCTACGTGGGCAACATCACCAAGATTCGCCCCCAACCCATCAACGACCTGCTGGAGAAGAATTACATCCCCGTCATCTCCACCGTGGCCTCCGACCGCCAGGGCAATACCTACAACATCAACGGCGACACCGCCGCCGCCCGGATTGCAGGCGCATTGGGTGCCGAGCGTCTGATTATGATGACCGACATCGCCGGCATCCTGAAGGACAAGGATGACCCTTCCACCCTGATTCCCCACATCACTGTCAGCGAAGCTAAGGAGCTTTACAATTCCGGCATCATCTCCGGTGGCATGATTCCCAAGGTGGACTGCTGCATCGATGCCCTGGAGCACGGTGTAGACAATGTGGTCATTATGGACGGACGCATTCCCCACTCCATCCTCATGGAGCTGCTCACCGACGAAGGTGCAGGCACCATGGTCATGAAAGGATGATAAAAATGAGCATCACTTCCCTGGATAAAGAATACGTGGCCGGCACCTACGGCCGCTTCCCTGTGGAGCTGCTGTGCGGCAAGGGCAGCATCCTCACCGGCACCGACGGCAAGCGCTATATCGACATGGGCTCCGGCATCGGCGTGACCTGCTTTGGCACCGCCGACGATGCCTGGCTCTCCGCCGTCACCGAGCAGCTGAATAAACTGCAACATACCTCCAACCTCTATTACACCGAGCCTTGCGCCCTTTTGGCCAAGGCACTGTGCGAAAAAACCGGTCTGAAGAAGGTCTTCTTCTCCAATTCCGGTGCCGAGGCCAACGAATGTGCCATCAAGGTGGCCCGAAAATACTCCGCCGAGAAGAAGGGTGACGATTGCTTCACCATCATCACCCTGGTCAACTCCTTCCACGGACGGACCCTGACCACCCTCTCTGCCACAGGTCAGGATCACTTCCATAAGCTTTTCAATCCTCTAACCCCCGGCTTCGTCCACGTCCCCGCCAACGATGTTTCCGCTCTGGAGCAGGCAGTAGCTGCCTGTAACCCCGCCGGCATCATGCTGGAAGTGGTTCAGGGTGAGGGCGGTGTCCTGCCGCTGACCGCTGAATTTGTCCGAGCCGCAGAAAATCTGGCAAAATCCAACGACATTCCCCTAATCATCGACGAAGTCCAAACCGGCAACGGCCGTACCGGCCAGCTCTACGGCTATATGCACTTCGGCATCACCCCTGACATTGTCTCCACCGCCAAGGGCTTGGGCGGCGGTCTTCCCATCGGTGCCACCCTGCTTGGTGAGATGGTCCAGAACGTCCTGGGGCCCGGCGACCACGGCTCCACTTACGGCGGCAACCCGGTCTGCTGCGCCGGCGCCCTGAGCGTCATCAATCGGCTGGATGAAACCCTGCTTTCCCAGGTCCGCGCCAAGAGCGACTACGTTTTCTCTGCCCTGACCGGCGCCCCCGGTATCAAAAGCGTCAGCGGCATGGGTCTGATGATTGGTATCGAAACCGAGCGCCCCGCTAAGGACGTGGTTTCCGCCTGCATGGAAAAGGGTGTGCTGTGCCTGACCGCCAAAACCAAGGTTCGCTTACTCCCTGCCTTGAACATCCCCATGGATGTCCTGCAGGAAGCCATTGAAATCCTTAAATCCGCCTGTAAATAACCGCTTGAAAGGAGTTCTTCCCATGAACACCCTGACCAATAAGCACTTTCTGAAACTGCTGGACTTCACCCCCGCCGAAATCGGCTACCTGCTGGACTTGGCCGCCGACCTGAAGGCCAAGAAGAAAGCCGGAACCCCCCATCGGCTCTGCGAGGGCAAGAACATTGCCTTGATTTTTGAAAAAACCTCCACCCGTACCCGGTGTGCCTTCGAGGTCGCCGCCACGGATTTGGGTATGCACCCGACTTATCTGGACCCCTCCGGCTCCCAGCTGGGCAAGAAGGAGTCCATTGCCGACACCGCCCGTGTTCTGGGTCGGATGTACGACGGCATCGAGTACCGGGGCTTCGGTCAGACCATTGTGGAAGACCTGGCTCACTTCGCCGGTGTCCCCGTTTGGAACGGTCTAACCAACGAATTTCACCCCACTCAGATTCTTGCAGATTTTCTGACCATCCGGGAACATTGCGGCGCGCTGAAGGGCAAGAAACTTGTTTACATGGGCGATGCCCGTTACAACATGGGCAACTCTCTGATGGTTGGCTGTGCCAAGATGGGCATGCACTTCGTGGCCTGCGCTCCGGAGAAGTACTTCCCCAATGCAGAGCTGATTGCCACCTGCCAGGCCATTGCCGCCGAAACCGGTGCGGTGCTGGAGTTTAATTCCGACGTCCCCTCCGCCGTCAAGGGCGCTGATGTAATCTACACCGACGTGTGGGTTTCTATGGGCGAACCCGACGAGGTCTGGAACGAGCGTATCCACGACCTGCTCCCCTACCAGGTGAACAAGGCCGCCATGGACGCCGCCGGTCCGCAGTGCCGCTTCATGCACTGCCTGCCCGCCTTCCACGATCTGAACACCACCATCGGCAAGCAAATTTATGAAAAATTTGGTCTAAACGCCATGGAAGTCACCGACGAGGTTTTCGAATCCGCCCAGTCCATGGTCTTTGACGAGGCCGAGAATCGGATGCACACCATCAAGGCCGTTATGGCCGCTACCCTGGCCTAACGCTTCACCAGCTGGCAGACCTCCTGCCGGCTGGTTTTTCTTTCTTCCTGTGGCCTCCTGTATCGATTAATGATTCTTTATAGGATTAGCGGTGCACAAAAAAGAACCACGTCATTGCGAGCCAGCGTAAGCTGGCGTGGCAATCCCCCGGATTTTCCAGGAACTTTCGATGGAGAAAACGGTAATTTCCCATAGAAAAACGGAAGAAAACCGGCGCAGAACTGCGTTGCACAGCCATACGGGATTGCCACGGGCGGCATAGCCGCCCTCGCAATGACGTGCTATTCTTTACACCGCTAAACAATCATTTATAATTTCCAATTTTAAATTCATATTTATAATGTATTCCCTCTTGACTTTACTCTGCTAAAGTGGTAAAATGTCCACATTACGTAAGGGAGGTATCGCCATGAAGCGAAACCCATCCACCGACCGCCTGTTCCAGGCCATACTGAATCTTGAATCCATCGACGAATGCTACGCTTTTTTCGAGGATCTTTGCACCATTAAAGAGCTGTCCGACATGTCCCAGCGTCTGGATGTTGCCATTCTCCTGTCCCAGGGCATGAGCTACCAACGTATCATGGAGCAGGTGGACATCAGCACCGCAACCATCGGCCGTGTCAGCCGTTGCCTGAACCACGGCGCCGGCGGCTACCAAACCGCAATCGAGAAACTTAAGGAGGATTGACCATGAATCCCATTCAATCTGCCGAGCAGGTGGCTTCCACCCTGCGCGCTGTCTATAACCGTTATGGCTACCGCCAGTACAAAATGAGCAAATTCGAGGAATACGACCTCTACGCCCGGAACAAGGACTTCCTGATTTCCGACAGCGTCATCACCTTCACCGACCTGAGCGGCAAGCTCCTGGCGCTGAAGCCCGACGTGACGCTGTCCATCGTGAAGAACTCCAAGGACTCCGCCACCGTGCAGAAGCTGTATTATAACGAGAACGTCTACCGGGTCACCAAGGGTGCCCAGGGCTTCCGTGAAATCCCTCAATTGGGTCTGGAATGTCTGGGCCCCGTGGACGATTACTGCATCAGCGAGGTACTGACTCTGGCTGCCACGACCCTGCGCCAGATTTCCGACCTGGCCGTGCTGGACATCTCCCACCTGGGCATTTTGTCCGAGGTGCTGTCCTCCATCGGCATCGCCGACCATCAGCGTGGCGCCGTGGCTAAGCTCATCGGCGAAAAGAATCTCCACGAACTAACCGCCCTGTGCCGGGAGCTGAACGTATCTGAAGAGGGCATCGCCCTGCTACGCCAGCTGCTGACCCTCCGTTCCCCCCTCACCGGCAGCGCTCTGTCCAACCTGCTGACCGGCTACGTCAAGTCCGAAACCCTGACCCACTTCAACGCCGTCCTCTCTGCCCTGGCAGAAACCGACCTGGCTCCCCTGCTGCGGATTGACTTCTCCGTGGTGGACGATATCAGCTACTACAACGGCTTTGTATTCAAGGGCTTCGTGTCCGGTCTGCCCGGCAGCATTCTCTCCGGCGGTCAGTACGACAAGCTGATGAAAAAAATGTCCCGCACCGACCGGGCCATCGGCTTTGCGGTGTACCTGGATATGCTCCAGCAACTGGAACAGCCCGATGACGGTCGGGATGTGGACACCCTGATTCTCTACGATGCCACCACTCCCCTGTCCGCCATCCGTGCCCGGGTAGCAGAGCTGACCGCCCAGGGTCAGCGGGTCATGGCCCAGCAAACCCTGCCCGATAATATCCGCTATCAAGCCCTCGAAACCCTGTCTGCGGAGGTGAAAGAAAATGCTTAACGTCGCACTGCCTAAGGGTCGGCTGGGCGAGAAGGTCTACGCCATGTTTGAAAAGGCCGGCTTCCCCTGTCCCTCCATCAAAGAAAATAACCGCAAGCTGATTTTTGAGAATTCCGAGTGCGGCGTACGCTACTTCTGGGTCAAACCCTCCGACGTAGCCATTTATGTCGAACGCGGCGCCGCTGATATCGGCGTGGCCGGCAAGGATATCCTGCTGGAGTACGAGCCCGATATCTACGAGCTTCTGGATTTGAATTTGGGCAAATGCCGCATGGCTGTGGCCGCCAAGTCCGACTTCCGGGACGACACCCGCCGTCAGCTCCGGGTCGCCACCAAGTTCACCAACATCGCCCAGAATTACTACCGCTCCAAGGGGCGGGATATCGACATCATCCACCTGAACGGCTCCATCGAAATCGCCCCCATTCTGGGTCTGTCCGATGTGATTGTGGACATCGTGGAAACCGGCACCACCTTGAAAGAAAATGACCTGCTGGTCTATGATACCATCGTGCCCATCTCCGCCCGGCTGATTTCCAACAAATCCAGCTACAAATTCAAGGGCGCTGAAATCGACACCATCATCCAAAGCATCGCCCAGCAGTTGGAGGAATCCAAATGATTAAGATTCTCGACTACAACCAGGTTTCCCCGGAAGAGATTTTTACCCGGGTGGAACCCACCTTTAACGTCACAGACATTGTTGCTGAGATTATTGCAAATGTTCGCAAAAACGGCGATAATGCCCTGTATGAATACTGCAAAAAGTTCGACAAAGCCAGCTTAACCAGCCTGCAGGTCTCCCAGGAAGAAATCGACGAGGCCGTTGCCTCTGTGGATCAGGACTTCCTGCGGATTCTTCGGGATGCCGCATCGAACATCCGCAAATTCCACACTCGTCAGGTCCGTAACAGCTTCGTCATCAACGACGAGGACGGCATTCTTATGGGGCAGAAAATCATTCCCGTGGATCGGGCGGGACTGTACGTCCCCGGTGGCACCGCTGCCTACCCCTCCACCGTGTTGATGGACTCCATCCCCGCAAAAATCGCCGGCGTCCGGGAGCTGGTCATGGTCACCCCTCCCAACTCCGAGGGCAAGGTCAACCCCGTAATTCTGGCCGCCGCCTATGTGGCAGGTGTGGATAAAATCTTTAAGGTCGGTGGCGCCCAGGCCGTTGCCGCTTTAGCCTACGGCACCGAAAGCATCCCCCGGGTAGACAAAATTGTGGGCCCCGGCAACGCCTTCGTGGCAGAAGCCAAGCGTCAGGTCTTCGGCCAGGTGTCCATCGACATGATTGCCGGACCCAGTGAGATTCTGATTATCTCCGACGGCGCTTCCAATCCCCGTCATCTGGCCGCCGATTTGCTCAGCCAGGCGGAGCACGACATGCTGGCTAGCGCCGTACTGGTCACCGACAGCAGCGAGCTGGCTCTGGCTGTCCAAGCCGAGCTGGAGCGCCAGATTCCCCAGCTGGAGCGTTCCGAAATCGCCCGCGCCTCCATTGATAACAACGGCAAGATTATCGTTGCCGACAACCTGAAGCAGGTCATCGAAATTTCCAATGAAATTGCTCCCGAGCACCTGGAGCTCTGCGTGGACAACCCCTTCGACTACTTAGACTCCATCCGGCACGCCGGCTCTATCTTCATGGGTCGCAACTGCCCCGAGGCCTTGGGCGACTACTTTGCCGGTCCCAACCACACCCTGCCCACCAGCGGCATGGCCCGGTTCTCCAGCCCTCTGAGCGTGGACGACTTCATCAAGAAGACCCAGTACACCTACTTCACCCGGGATGCGCTGGCTCGGGTCGCCAAGGACGTAGCAACCTTCGCCACCGCTGAGGGTCTCACCGCCCACGCAAAAAGCGCCCTGATTCGCACGGAGGAAGTCCAATGAGCCGATTTTTCAGCGAAAAGCACGCTGCTCTGACCCCCTACACCCCCGGCGAACAACCCCGGGGTCGGCAGTACATCAAGCTTAACACCAACGAATCCCCCTTCCCGCCCTCCCCCAAGGCCCAGGCCTATGCCGCCGAAGCTGCCAAGGAACTGCAGCTCTACTCCGACCCCACCTGCGCCGCCCTGTGCGCCAAGGCCGCCCAGGAATTTGGCATCGAGCCCGATGAAATCATCTTCACCAACGGCTCGGACGACGTACTGAACTTCGCTTTCATGGCCTTCTGCGATGAAGCCCACGGTGCCGCCTTCCCGGACATCACCTACGGCTTTTACAAGGTCTTCGCCGAGCTGAACCATATCCCCTACACCCAAATCCCCCTCCGGGAGGATTTCTCCCTGAACGCAGAGGATTATGTAAACCTGAACAAGACCATCTTCATCGCAAACCCCAATGCCCCCACAGGCTTGGCGCTCTCCCTGGAGGAAATCGAGCGGATTCTGCAAACGAACCCCAACAACGTGGTCATCATCGACGAGGCCTATGTAGACTTCGGCGCCAAAAGTGCCATCTCTCTGGTTCCCCGTTACGATAACCTGCTGGTGACCCAGACTTTCTCCAAATCCCGCTCCATGGCCGGTGCCCGTCTGGGCTTCGGCGTGGGCTGTAAAGCCCTGATTCAGGATTTGAACACCCTGCGCTACTCCACCAACCCCTACAACATCAACCGCATGACCATGGCCGCCGGACTGGGTGCCCTGGAGGACCGGGAGTATTTCCGCTCCAACTGCCAAGCCATTATGGACTGCCGCACCTGGACCACCGACGCTCTGCGAGCCCTGGGTTTCCAGCTGGACGACTCCATGACCAATTTTCTCTTCGCCCGCACCGATGCCATGTCCGGCAAGACGCTTTACCAGAAGCTGAAAGACAACGGTATTCTCGTGCGTCACTTCGATACCCCCCGTCTGACCGACTACATCCGCATCACCGTGGGCAGTCGGGTGCAGATGGAAGCCTTCATCCAAACCACCAAAGCCATTCTGGAGGGAACCCTATGAGGACTGCCAACATCCACCGCTCCACAGCGGAAACCAAAATCACCCTGACTCTGAATATCGACGGTACCGGCAAGAGTGAAATTCAAACCGGCTGTGGTTTTCTCGACCACATGCTGACCCTGTTCTCCAAGCACGGTCGATTCGACCTGAACCTGACCTGCGTGGGCGACACCTACGTGGACGACCACCACACCGTGGAGGACATCGGCATCGCTCTGGGTCAGGCCTTCACCGCTGCCCTGGGCGACAAGCGTGGCATCTGCCGCTACGGCGACACCACCCTGCCCATGGACGAAAGTCTGATTCTTACTGCCGTAGATTTGTCCGGCCGTGGTTACCTGGGCTACGCGCTAACCATCCCCACCCCCAAGGTCGGCACCTTCGACACCGAGCTGGTGGAGGAGTTCTGGCTGGGCTTCGTCCGCAATGCGGCATGCACCCTGCACATCCGCCAGCTCTCCGGCACCAATTCCCACCACATCATCGAAGGCGCCTTCAAGTCCGTGGCCCGAAGCCTGCGCAAGGCCGTATCCATCGACCCCACCTGCGCTGACGAGATTCCCTCCACCAAGGGGGTACTGTAATGGTAGCAATCGTTGACTATGGCGTGGGCAATCTCTTCTCCCTGGAGAGTTCCTTCGCCGCCATCGGGGCCGAGGCTGTGGTCACCGCCGACCCGGCAGTTCTGAAGAAAGCCGACCAAATCATCCTCCCCGGCGTGGGTGCCTTCGAGGATGCGGCAAAAAAACTCCGTGCCACCGGTCTTGACAAAGTGCTTAAGGATCTGACCGCCGCTGGCAAGCCCCTCATGGGCATTTGTCTGGGTATGCAGATGCTCTTCGAAAAGAGCTACGAATACGGCGAGCATGAAGGTCTTGGACTGATTCCCGGCAGCGTGGTGCCCATCTCCGACACCATCCCCGCCGATTTGAAAATCCCTCACATTGGCTGGAATGCCCTGCACATCCGACAGGAATCCCCCCTCTGGCGCTACATCAAGCCCGAAGATTGCGTCTACTTCGTTCATTCCTACTATGCCGCTCAGTGCGATGAGTATGTGATTGCTACCGCCGAATACGGTTCGGAGCTCACCGCCGCCGTGGCGCATAACAACGTCTACGGCTGCCAGTTCCACCCGGAAAAGAGCGGCACCGTGGGTCTGAACATTCTCAGAGCCTTCGTGGAGCTGAAGGAGGAAACCCAATGCTGATTTACCCCGCCATCGACCTGTACGGCGGAAAAGCCGTCCGCCTCTACAAGGGCGACTACGCCCAAATGACTGTCTACAACGATAACCCCGTGGCTGTGGCTCGGGATTTCGCCGCCAGCGGTGCCACACATATCCATCTGGTGGATTTGGAGGGTGCCAAGGCCGGTACCACCCCCAATTTCAACACCGTCGCCGCTATTAAGAGCGAAACCGGCCTGTTTTGCGAAATCGGCGGTGGCATCCGCAGCATGGAAACCATCGACCGCTACCTCTCCGCCGGTATCGACCGGGTGATTCTGGGCACCGCCGCTGTCACTGAGCCAGGCTTCGTGGAGAAGGCCGTTTCCGCCTATGGCGATAAAATCGCCGTGGGCATTGACATCAAGGACGGCTATGTGGCCATCAAGGGCTGGACCGAAAAATCCGAAGAAACAGCCTTCGATTTCACCGAAAAAATGCAGAAAATCGGTGTTAAAACCATGATTTGCACCGATATTTCCAAGGACGGTGCCATGCAGGGTGCCAACCACGACCTGTACCGTCAGCTCTCCGAACGCTTCGACATGGACATCATCGCCTCCGGCGGCGTGTCCAGCATGGTGGATGTGGAGAAGCTCTCCGCCCTGAATATCCATGGTGCCATTGTGGGCAAGGCCTACTACACCGGCGCCATTGACCTAAAGAAAGCCATCGAGGTTGCCAAATGATCACAAAACGCATCATCCCCTGCCTGGATGTGAAAGACGGCAGAGTGGTCAAGGGTGTGAATTTCGCCGGTCTGCAGGACGTATCCTCCCCGGTAACCCTTGCCAAGTTTTACAGCGACTGCGGTGCCGACGAGCTGGTGTTCTACGACATCACCGCCTCCTCAGACGGTCGCAAGCTCTTCACCGACATTCTGGTGGAAACCGCGAAAAGCGTCTTCATCCCCCTGACTGTGGGCGGCGGCATCAACACCGTTGCCGACTTTGACCGGGTGCTCAAATGCGGCGCCGATAAGGTCAGCGTCAACTCCGGCGCCATCCGCAACCCCAATTTGGTCTACGAGGCCGCCAAACTCTACGGCGACCAGTGCGTGGTTCTTTCCGCCGACATTAAGCGGGTGGACGGCGTGTTCCGGGTCTTCGCCAAGGGCGGTCGGGAAAACACCGGCATGGAGGCCATCGAGTGGATTCGCCGCTGTGTGGACAACGGTGCCGGCGAAATCGTGGTCAACTCCATCGACACCGACGGAGTCAAGGGCGGCTTCGACCTGGAAATGCTGGATGCCGTCTGTAATGCCGTCAGCGTGCCGGTGATTGCCTCCGGCGGTGCCGGTAAAATTGAGGACTTCATCACCCTCTTCAAGAAACTACCCAAGGTAGATGCAGGTCTGGCTGCCTCCATCTTCCACTTCGGCGAGGTCGCCATCAAGGATCTGAAATCCGAAATGGCCCAAGCCAATATCCCCACCAGACTGTAAGGAGAATAGACATGATTAACATTGACGAACTGAAATTTGACGAAAAGGGCATGATTCCCGCCATTGTGGTGGATTCTATCACCAAGCGGGTGCTGACCCTGGCCTATATGAACCGGGAAAGCCTGCAAATTTCCATGGAGAAGGAGCTGACCTGTTTCTACAGCCGCTCCCGCAACGAGCTGTGGCTCAAGGGTGAAACCAGCGGCAACTACCAGCACATCGTATCCATCACCGCCGACTGCGACAAGGATGCACTGGTAGTGGTGGTGGAGCCTGAGGGCCCCGCCTGCCACCTGGGCACCACCTCCTGCTTCGAAAATCCCGTTTTCCAGAGCGATGACCGCCACGAATTCTCCTACCAGGGTCTGATGAACCTGATTGAGGGGCGCAAAACCGAGAAAAAGGAAGGTTCTTACACCACCTACCTGTTCGAGAAGGGTCTGGACAAAATCCTCAAGAAGGTTGGCGAGGAATGCACTGAAGTCATCATTGCCGCCAAGGACGATGACCGTGCCGAAACCATCTACGAGGTGGCTGATCTGGCCTACCACGTTATGGTCATGATGATTCAGATGGGCATCTCCCTGGAGGACATCCACAAGGAGCTGGCCTCCCGTCACGTCATCGACCACAAGGTCAAACAGGAAAAAATGACAAAATAAGCCCAAAAAGAGCGATTGTCCCCATGACAATCGCTCTTTTTCTTACATATTCGACCGGATTGTAGAAATCAAAATGTCGCCGGCAACCACCCGATCCTCGGCGGCAAAGCCCTCAGCGAAATTGTCGGAATACAGCACCTGGGCATTGGGCGGGAACTCCTCGTCCCCCTCCCACACCAGAATCTGCATCCAGTATCCCGGCACCAATTCGAACCGATAGCCTGCATCACCGTGGGAAACTGGGGTCGCGCCCATTTTTTCCGCCGCAGCCCGGAATGCAGCCACCCGGGTTCCGAATGTGAATGCCGCCCGGGTTAACACCCGACCGGTGTAGGGTTTGATGTACATCTCACCCCAGGGCATCTCCCGGAAGGTCTTCCACTCCCCGTTCCAAGCCACCGACTTGCTCTCAAGCAAATACCGCAGCAAAAAAGTCTGAGCGGGCAGCGGAAGCAACGGTCCCCCATCCACAGCCCGCAAGGCATAATCCGGATGGGAAATGGCGAATTCTCTGCCAAGCAGGTTTACATAAAACTCTTTCCCGTCCCACTTTGCTCCCGTCCGATCCGCAGCCTCCGCCGCATTCAGTGCCCGAAACCGCTCCTCATAGTGCGCAAAGGGAACTTCTTCCTTGTGATTCTCGATTTGCATACTTTTCTCCTGAAATGCTTTTGTTATGAACGAAAATGATTGTTTAGCGAAGTAAGAAACGGCGCCGCTCGGCGGCGCAAAAAGCTTCCCCTCGGGGGAAGGTATGCGCCGCACAGCGGCGCTGTAGGCCCCCCCCGGGGGGC
>JBGVDR010000066.1:0-9859 GCA_045119455.1 Faecousia sp. | reverse complement strand
TCTACATAAACTTTATCCGTAATATTCAGGACGCGGAATTGGAACGGCATTTCCATGCAGTCCTGCAGAAAATGGGTCTGCCTACTGTGGTAGAGAGCAATCAGAACGAGAGGTGAACGGTATGTATTGTATTGAATGTGGCGTAAAGCTTGGAGAAGCGGAAAAGAAATGCCCCCTTTGTAATACCGCCGTTTATCATCCGAACTATGTTGATCGGCCCGGTAAGTCGCTTTACCCCAGCGAGAAAATGCCTAAGAAAGCGTCACGATCCAAAGCTTTGAACGGCGCAATGATTATCCTGTTTTTGATCCCGCTCTTTGTTTGCTTTACTGCAGATCTGCAATTGGATGGGAGATTGGAATGGTCCGGCTATGTGGCTGGCGCGCTGATGCTCTCGTATATCGCATTTGCTTTGCCTATGTGGTTCCAGAAACCCAATCCAGTTATCTTCGTGCCCTGCAATTTTGCTGCCACAGCCCTATACTTACTGTATATCAATATCGCTACTGGCGGAACATGGTTTTTAAGCTTCGCGCTACCAATCACTGTTGGCCTTTGCATGATTACTTGCACAGTGGTTACACTGCTGTATTACCTTCGCAAAGGCAGACTATATATTGTAGGCGGAGCAATTATGGCGTTGGGCGCATTTATGCTGCTGATGGAGTTTTTGATGGGCGCAACCTTCCAATTGCCGTTTATCGGCTGGTCCATTTATCCGCTTTGCGTGCTTATGCTGTTTGGTGGATTACTGATCTACTTGGCAATTAACAGCTCGGCCCGTGAAGTCATTGAGCGAAAGCTATTTTTCTAAAAGATAAAGAGGTAGAGTATGGGAGTAGAGATTAGAGAAGTACTCACGAAAAAGGAATTATGGTCGTGGGTGCGGTTTCCCAACAAACTATATAAGGATAACGAGTATTTTGTCCCGTTCCTGGAAAGTGATGAGTTTGAAACATTCTCCGCAGATAAAAATCCTGCGTATGCGTTCTGCGAAACCAAGCTGTTTTTGGCATCCAGGATTACTGGATGCCGTATCTGATATCTCTGGCACTGTCGATTCTATGGAACTTTACCCTTAACCGCCGGTACACATTTAAGTCTGCGGCAAATGTACCCGTAGCAATGGCAAAGGTGTTTGGATTCTACCTGGTGTTTACACCCCTGTCTACATATTTAGGCAATCTGGCAGAGGAGGCGGGTGTAAACGACTTTATCATTCTGGTTATCACCATGCTGACAAACTTCATTTTAGAATTTCTCTTCTGTAAGTTTGTTGTCTATCGCGGTAAAGAAGACACCTTAAAGGCCTAATCTTGGTGTTGCAGAAAAAGAGGTTTCGCATACATTTTGATGCGAAACCTCTTTTTGCGTTATGGGGGATTATTCCCCTTTGCGCCTGCATTTGTCGCAGCAGAAGCGCTGTGTTTTCTATCCGTGTCAAGAGCGGTCAGCAGACATCTATGAACAATGGTGTGATTTACGGCACCGGCAATATCTTGGGGTATGACAAAGTTGGAAAGGAAATGGTCATCAACCCGGAACAGGCACGTACTGTCCGTCTGATTTTTGATCTGTATCTGGATGGTTGGGGTTTGATAAAAATCAAGGACGAACTGGAATCGCGGGGCATAAAGACCTCTATGGGCAAGTCACGGTGGTATGTTTCGGTTATTTCCAAAGTGCTGAAAAACACCTTCTATTGCGGCATTATCACATACCACAAGGAGTATGTGCCGGACTATCTGAAACAAAAGAAGGTTAAAAATTACGGACAGATTGAATACACGCAGGTGCAGGGCACCCATGAGCCCATCGTCACCGTAGAAGAATATGAAAGGGTCCAAAAAATCATGGAAGGAAAAACAAATAGAATGCCCTACCTCAAAAGAGGTGATCAGAAGGGTAAAAAGCCCCGGACAACAGTATGGGGGAAACTGCTAATCTGTGAATGCGGACGCACCTTCAGTATGCGCCGATGGGAACGATCGGATCGGCATAATGGAAGTGCCTACCAGTGCTACAGCTCCGTGGAAACCGGTTCCTACGAAAGCCGCAAAAGGAAGGGCTTGTCCTTGGACGGTATTCGCCGAACACCGATGATCCCGGAATGGCGGTTGCAGATGATGGCAAATTTGATCTTCCGCCAATATCTTTCCGAAAAGGATAAGGTACTGGCATTGGCCAAATCCATTTTGGAAGCACATATTGATGATCGGGAGGAACAGCAGAACAACGACGCGCTGTTGGAGGCTAAACGCAGTGAATTGGCCAAACTTAGCCAAAAGATGGACAATTATGTGGAAATGCGGGCGGAAGGGGATATCAGCCGGGAAATGTTCCGCAGTAAATGCGCTGAACTAGAGCTACGGATGATAAAACTGCAAGAGGACATAGAAATGCTCTCTGCCCAAAGCGAACCCAGGGAAGTGGTGGATTACAGAGAGAAGATCACCCTTTTGCAGTATGCTTTGGAACAGTACACCAACTGCGATGAAGGCCAAAATGTACCCGAATCCGTCATCGAAGCCTTCGTCACTAAAATCGTGGTGTCCCAGAATGGATTTGATTGGTATCTGCGATTTGATGGTGATCCCGACGATCCGCTCCACTGCAAAATCGAAGGAAAAAGGAAAACTACCACAAAAATTGTGGTGGCAGGGGCAAACTCCCCTGCCGTACATAGTCGCTCCACAGGCTGCCATCAAGGGCTAATTTCTAATAAAAATACCGTCCGGTTATCCGGACGGTATTTTTGAGCGATCGGGGGTTAGGCCAGCGTCGCCTTCTTGCCGGTGGCGGCCTTGATGACAAACAGAGTTGCAATCATCAGAACCACAGAGATGGGCAGCACAATCATCCAATTCTGGATGAAGCCCGCCAGAATATATGCCACCACGGATACGCCTGCCACCGTCAGCGCATAGGGCAGCTGGGTGGAAACGTGGTTGACGTGGTTGCACTGGGCACCGGCCGAGGCCATAATGGTGGTATCGGAAATGGGAGAGCAGTGGTCGCCGCAGACCGCACCGGCCAGACAGGCGGACATGGAGATGACCAGAATCTCACCGGCACCGGTGAACACCGTAATGACGATGGGCAGCAGAATGCCAAACGTGCCCCAAGAGGTGCCGGTGGCAAAGGCCAGGCCGAAGGCAATCAGGAAAATAACCGCAGGCAGGAAGGCCGCCAGGCTCTCCGCCGCACCGCCGATGGCGGTCTTGACGAAAATGTCAGCGCCCAGCATGCCACGGGTAATGCCGCCCAGGGTCCATGCGAACACCAGAATCAGAATGGCCGGAACCATAGCACAGAAGCCCTTGGGAATTGCGTTCATGGCAGTCTGGAAGGTGATGACCTTGCGGGCCACCAGATACAGCACGGTGAGCACCACCGCAATCAGCGCGCCCAGGGACAGGCCGGAAGAGGCGTCAGAATTGGCAAACGCCGTGGCAATATTCATATATGCGCCGCTTTCCGCATCGAAGAAGCCGCCGGTATAAATCATGCCAACAATGCAGGAAACAATCAGCACAAAAACAGGCAGAATCAAGTCGATGACCTTGCCCTTGGAAGAAACCGCATCGTCCGCATTGTCCACATGGTTATCGTCGGAGAACAGGTCGCCGGCCATGGCATTGCGCTCGTGGCGAAGCATGGGGCCGTAGTCCAGCTTCATGACCGCAAGGGTGATGACCATCACAATCGTGAGCAGGGAGTAGAAATTATAGGGAATGGCACGGACGAAATAGGTCAGGCCATTTTCCTCGCCCACCACGCTGGTAACCGCCGCCGCCCAGGAAGAGATGGGCGCAATCATGCAAATCGGTGCGGCCGTGGCATCGATAATGTAGGAAAATTTCGCCCGGGAAATCTTATGGCTGTCTGTGACCGGGCGCATGACGCTGCCAACCGTCAGACAATTGAAGTAATCGTCAATGAAAATCAGTACACCCAGCACAAAGGTTGCCAGTTGGGCACCGGTGCGGGTTTTGACGTGGACCTTAGCCCAGCGGCCAAAGGCGGCAGAGCCGCCGGCTACATTGACCAGCGCCACCATAATGCCCAGCAGCACCAGGAATACCAGAATACCGGCGTTCCAGCTGTCTGCCACGTTGGCAATCAGGCCCTTATTCACAATCGCATCCACAGCGCCGACAACATTAAAGTTGGAGTACAGCAGCGCACCGGCTAGGATGCCGATGAACAGAGAGCTGTAAACCTCCTTCGTGACCAGCGCCAGCACAATGGCGATAATCGGGGGTGCCAGTGCCATTAGGGTGCTGTAATAATTGCTTTCCGCAGGCTCCTCGCCCACACCGCTGCCCGCGCAAGCTTCGCAGACAGCCGCATCCGTCATTCCGGTACCATCACACTCGCCGCATTTCAGATTATGCTTCCCGGGCATCACCAGGGAGAGCACAACGAACGCAGCCAGCAGGAGCACAACCGCAATGAGCTTGCCAAACTTGTTCTTTGACATTTTTGTTCCTCTCTTTCAGAAAATAAAAAATTGCCGCGGCGATACTCCGCGGCAATGAAATCCATGCCGTAAGTAGCGCTCCACATAAAGTGACAGTCCCAAACATATTCTGCGGGGGACCAACCCACAGCCGGCGGAAACCGGGTATGGATTTCGGCGGCAAGCCCTTTCACCGGAGCGTTTCCGCGCTTTTTCCGGCTACTGATGCGTTCCGCACCTCTACTCGTAGGGGGATTATAACCCAGACAGGTTCTTCTGTCAAGAAAAAGTTTGAAATTTCCCATAATTTCGCCAAATATTCCGCTTTTTATCGGTAATGACGTTTTCCCCAGCGGAGCGCCAGCTTCACGCTCTCAAATTCCAGCTCGTTTCGTACATCAATGTAGGCTTCGAGGGTTTGCCTGTCCTCCGGGGACAGTGGAAGATTCCGCACCCGCTCCTCCAATGCCCCACAGTGCATCCGCAGGTCCAGCAAATAAACATTCTCCAGCGCTCCCCTGTCCGGCACGCAAAATAAATTCCTCAAACGTTCATCCATTGTCACCCCTCCGCATATATTATACTTACTTTTTTCAGTATAGTAAAGTACTATTTTACTAAAGATAATAATGTTATCTTTGGCAGAGGGGTGGTTCATTTGATTAGCTATGCACCGCTGTGGGAAACCATGCAAAAGCGTGGCGAGACCACCTATACACTCATCAGCAAACACGGCATCAACGCCAGAACCGTCAACAATCTGAAGCATAACCGATCCATTACCATGTTCACGCTGGAGCGGCTTTGTCAGATTCTCAATTGTCAGGCTGAAAGTATTGTCACCTTCACCCCCGACACACCATAAAACACACCCCGTCCCTCGAAAAAGGGGCGGGGATTGTTGATTTCTCTGCCGGCGCAGATAGAGTAGGGAAGATTCTGTAAAAATTGTTGCTATTTTTTGAATTTCTGGTATAATATTGGTATCCATTGCCCTCCGGGCAGGATTTCCCGTTACCCGGAAAGGCTATTATTTTTGGAGGTATATTTATGAAAAATTGTCCTACCTGCGGCGCTCAGCTGGATGATTCCGCCCAGTTCTGCTACTCCTGTGGTGCAAAGTGCCCCGCTGCTGTCCAGAGTGAAGGTATGAACTTCGATTTCGGCACCAACACAGCTTCCCCCGTCAAGAAAACCATGTACGAATACAAGGTCGTTACCCAGAAGGATAAGTGGTTCTCCGGCAAGTTTGACCCCGCCATTCTGGAACAGGCTCTGAACGCCTACGCCCAGCAGGGCTGGCGCGTCATCGGCTGCGCCACCGCCGACATCCCCGGCTTCGGTACCAACCGTCAGGAATTCGTCACCCTCCTGGAAAGAGAGAAGTAAGCCATGGCCTATGTTACGGTTTGCCAGGATGTGGTCTTCATCGAAGGTGACCATCCCCGTGCCGTCCGCCGCTACAGCGCGGAAACCCGGGTCGGCGGCTTCGGTGCCCAGCTGCGGAATCTGAACGATCTGAAAATTCAGATGGCCTGCACCGCCAAAGCCAACGGCTGCAACTGCGTGGTAAATTTCACCTACGGTCAGAAGTCCAAGCTCATCGCCATCGATGACGTGGCCTACGTAGGAAATGGCTTCTACGCCATCCTCTCCCCCGAGGATTACCAGAGCATCGTTTCCAGGTTTACCTAAAAAATCGCCCCTCGGAAAACCCGAGGGGCAATCTGTTTTACTTATTGCCACGCTTTTTCAGCAGAGCATCAATCTTCTTGATGGGGTCGCACAGGGAAGCGACGGACACATCGTGGTTGATGGCTGCCACGAAATAGGCGGTGTACTTGGAGCAGTCCACGTCGAAGTACCAGCTGCGCTCCAGCAGCTCGGGCTTGCGATAGGTCAGGTTGGTGCCCACCACGGCGGTCAGGGTGCCGGCCTCCACGGCGGCATCAAACTTGGCCAGGCCGCTGGTGAACAGGGGGAAGGTGGCATTGCAGATGATGTTGGCGGCGCCCCGCTTCTTCAGCTCGCTGGCAACCTCCAGCATGCTCTCGCCGGAGGCAATGATGTCGTCAGCGATGAAGACCGTCTTGCCCTCCACGCTCTCACCCAGATACTCGTGGGCCACGATGGGGTTACGGCCGTCGATGACCCGGCTGTAATCTCTGCGCTTATAGAACATGCCCAGATTGCAGCCCAGCACGCTGGAGAAGTACATATTCCGGGAGATGGCGCCCTCGTCGGGGCTGATGACGATGAAGTTATCCTTGCCAAAGTCCAGGCTGGGCATCCGCTCCAGCAGGGTCTTCAGAACCTGATAGGTGGGCATGACATTGTCGAAGCTCATCAGAGGAACAGCGTTGACCACACGGGGGTCGTGGGCATCGAAGGTGATGATGTTGGCGACGCCCATGGCCTGCAGCTCCTGCAGGGCAACGGCGCAGTCCAGACTCTCACGGACAATACGGCGGTGCTGACGGCCGCCGTACAGGCTGGGCATGATGACGGAAATCCGGTGGGCACGACCGGCCACAGCCTGAATCAGACGCTTCAGGTTGGCGAAATGGTCATCGGGGGACATATAGTTCACATTGCCAAACAGCTTGTAGGTTTCGGAATAGTTGCCGGGGTCCACCACCAGGAACACATCGTGACCACGGACAGAGCCCTTGACCAGACCCTTGGCATCGCCGCTCTGGAACCGGGGGCAATCGGACTCCACGATGAAGGTTTCCTGATTCAGACCAGCCTCCTTCGCCCAACCAACCAGGTGGGCATCAATCTGCCGGGTCAGGGTTTCGGCGCCGGGGCAGGCAATCAGAGCCAGGGTAGCTTCCTGCTTGTCAGGGCTGAAAAAATCTGCGGGGGAAAGGGCATTGTTCGACATTGTAAACTCCTCCAAAATAGGGTATTGAAATTACAAATGATAATTTTCGGCGCAAGAGCCGCTTCTTTTCACCGTTATCATAGCACACCTCCGAATAAAAGTAAATCATCCTTCGCAGGAATATTGACGGATTCGTTGGTTTTCTCCCTTTTATCCAGTTACCGACGGTTTTTCCGGGTCTTTCTTGGCACCTATTCCTATGATTGCATGCACAGTAATATTTTTCATAAAACGTTTACAGCACATTGACTAAAATCTAACGATATGATACAATAATATTCGCAAAACCATGCTAAAATAGGAGGAATTTAAACAATGAAACGTTTGTTTTGCGTCCTGCTCTCGGCAATTCTGCTGCTGAGCCTGCTGCCGCTGTCTGCCATGGCTGCCAGCGACAAAACCATCTACTTTGAAAACACCGCGAATTGGTCCACTGTCAATGTGTACTACTGGTCCGATTCCAACACCGGCCTCTGCTCTTGGCCCGGCAAGGCCATGAAGAAGGTCGAAGGCAATCTTTATTCCTTCACCATCCCCGCCGGTGTAACCAAGGTTATTTTCAACAACGGCTCTGGCACTCAGACCGGTGACCTGGACGTTCCCACCGACACCAACAACATGTTCAATTTCTCCACCAACTCCTGGAGCTACTACGCAGGCGGTTGCGAGCACAGCTGGGGCACCGGCACTGTCACCAAGCAGCCCACCTGCACCCAGAACGGCGTGCAGTCCTTCACCTGCTCCAAGTGCTCCGACACCAAGACCGAGTCCATCCCCGCCACCGGTCACACCCTGGTTAACGGCGTGTGCAGCGTCTGCGGCGCTTCCGACCGTGTGATCTACTTCAAGAACACCGATAACTGGGGCACCGTCAACGCCTACGCCTGGTCCGATGCTGACGGCGAGTTCCTGGGCGGTTGGCCCGGCAAGGCCATGACCACCCTGGGTGACGGCCTGTACTCCATCACTGTTTCCGACGGTGCCGATAAGATTATCTTCAACAACGGCTCCGGCACTCAGACCGATGACCTGGCCATCCCCGCGAAGGACAACCTGTTCACCTACTCCACCAAATCCTGGAGCTACCACTCCGTCTGCGCCCACAGCTATACGGAGACCACCACCACCGAGCCCACCTGCGACAAGGACGGCTTGAAGACCTTCACCTGCTCCAAGTGCGGCGATACCTACACCGAAGCCATCGCTGCTCTGGGTCACAACTACGTTAACGGCTACTGCACCGTTTGTGGCGGCCAGGAGCCCTGCACCAATCACAATTGGGGCACCGGCAAGGTCATGACTGCTGCCACCTGTACCACCGATGGTGTCAAGGCCTACGCCTGCTCCAAGTGCGGTGAAACCAAGACCGAGACCATCAAGGCTACCGGTCACGTCATTGTCGACGGCGTCTGTTCCTCCTGTGGCTACAAGGAGCCCGTCATCGAGTACATCGAAATTTTCAGCGCCGCCGATCTGGTGTCCTTTGCCAACCGGGTCAACGCCGGCGAGACCGCCCTCAACGCTAAGCTGATGGCCGACATCGACCTGAAGGGCGCCAACTGGACCCCCATCGGCATCTACTGCCCCGGCGGCGATGTCAACAAGTCCGTGTTCTTCCGCGGCATCTTCAACGGCAACGGTCACACCGTTTCCAACTTCACCGTCTCCGGCACCGACTGCGTCGGTCTGTTCGGCTACGCTGAGATGGCTACCATCAAGAACCTGGGCGTTATCAACGCCACCATGACCGGTTGGAACGCCGGCGCTATCTGCGGCTACGCACCCACCGCCGTCATCGAGAACTGCTTCGCTAAGGACTGCAAGATTACCGGCAACACCACCAACCCCATTGCCGTGAATTCTGAGGCTGTCCACGTGGGCTCTATCGCTGGCTCCAACGCCGGCACTGTCAAGAACTGCTACGCTGTCAACTGCACCCTGTCCATCAGCTTCATCGGCCAGTTTAACTCCATGTCCCCCATCGGCGGTGTTGTGGTTTCCAACAACTACTACTGCTCCGTCTCCGGCGACTTCACCAAGACCAGCGGCGCTACCGAAGTTACCTCCGCTCAGCTGGCTTCCGGCGAAATCACCTACAAGCTGAACAACGGCGTGACCAATGGCGCTCAGGCTTGGTACCAGACCTGCGGTCAGGGCATGCCCGCCTTCTCCGGCAAGACTGTTTACCTGAACGAGAGCAACAACACCTACGTCAATGAAACGGTTGCCTGTAACCACGCCTATGTGGGCGTTATCACCACTCCCGCTGGCTGCGGCACTCCGGGCATCAAGACCTACACCTGCTCCAAGTGCGGTGATTCCTACAACGAGAGCATTCCCGCTCTGAAGCACACCGAGGTTATTGACGCTGCCAAGGCTCCCACCTGCACCGAGCCCGGTCTGACCGAGGGCAAGCACTGCTCCGCCTGTGGCACCACCCTGATTGCTCAGGAGGAAGTTCCCGCTCTGAAGCACAGCTATGTGGACGGCATCTGCGGCAACTGCGGCGA
>JBGVDR010000065.1:0-2329 GCA_045119455.1 Faecousia sp. | reverse complement strand
GCCTCCGGCAACGGTGGAGTGGGAATAGACTACCGAAAATAGGCAATGTAGAGGAAGGTGAAATCAATGACAAAATATATATTCGTAACGGGCGGTGTTGTATCGGGACTTGGAAAGGGAATAACCGCCGCATCGCTCGGTAGACTTCTCAAGGCGAGAGGTCTCAAGGTGGCGGCACAGAAGCTTGACCCGTATATCAACGTAGACCCCGGCACAATGAGTCCGTATCAGCACGGTGAGGTATACGTGACCGAGGACGGGGCGGAAACCGATCTTGACCTCGGACACTATGAAAGATTTATTGACGAGGATTTGAATAAGTATTCCAATCTAACTACCGGTAAGGTCTATTGGAACGTGCTGAACAAGGAGCGCAGAGGTGAATATCTTGGCTCGACCGTACAGGTCATTCCGCACATCACTAACGAGATCAAGGAGTTCGTTTACAGTGTGGGTAAAAAGACCGACGCCGACGTGGTAATCACCGAAATCGGCGGCACTATCGGCGATATTGAGTCTCAGCCGTTTTTGGAAGCTGTTCGTCAGATATCTTTGGAGGTCGGCAGAGAAAACAGCCTATTTATTCACGTTACGCTGGTTCCGTTCCTGCGCGGATCGGATGAGCATAAGTCCAAGCCCACTCAGCATTCGGTCAAGGAATTGCAGGGAATGGGCATCAATCCGAATATCATCGTTTTGCGTTGCGACGAGCCGCTGGAAGAATCGATTTTTAAGAAGATCTCGCTGTTTTGCAATGTAAAGCCCGATTGTGTCATTGAAAATATCACCCTCCCCAACCTTTATGAAGCACCCTTAATGCTTGAAAATTCAAATTTTTCTTCTGTCGTATGCCGTGAACTAAGTATAGATGCTCCCGCTCCCGAGCTTGAGGAGTGGCAGCAAATGGTGGAGCGTATTAAATCCAGGCCCTATACCGTGAGGATTGGTCTTGTAGGAAAATACGTTGGACTTCACGATGCCTATCTGTCGGTTGCCGAAGCCCTTCGACACGCAGGATATTTCCACAATACGAATATCAAGTTTGAATGGATCGACTCCGAAACACTGACTCCCGAAAACTATGAAAAGGCTCTTGCGGGACTTGACGGTATTCTTGTTCCGGGCGGCTTCGGCAGTCGTGGAATCGAGGGTATGATCCTTGCCGCAAGATATGCGAGAGAAACGGGGCTTCCGTACTTTGGCATCTGTCTTGGTATGCAGATCGCCGTTATCGAGTACGCGAGAAACGTTGCAGGTATCACCGATGCAAATTCGGGTGAGTTTGACGAGCAGTGCAAGCATAAGGTTATCGATTTTATGCCCGGGCAGAGCGACGATATTGACAAGGGCGGCACACTTCGTCTCGGTGCATATCCGTGTGAGATCAAGCCCGGAACAACGATGGAGCATTGCTACGAGACGAGTCACATCAGCGAGCGACACAGACACCGTTATGAATTCAATAACGATTACAGAGAGGCACTTACAAATTGCGGTTTGACGCTGAGCGGTACCTCTCCCGACGGCAGACTGATCGAAACGGTGGAGCTCGGCGACCGTCCCTTCCACGTCGGTGTTCAGTATCATCCCGAGTTCAAGAGCCGTCCAAATAAGTGCCATCCACTTTTCAAGGGCTTTGTTGGTGCAGCGTTTGAACACGCCGAGGGAGGAAGAAAATGAGCATAGATCAAGCAATTCACGAGGAATGCGGGGTGTTTGGCGTAATCGCTCCCGAGGCGACTGACGTCGCAAACTATTGCTATTACGGTCTTTATGCCCTTCAACACAGAGGTCAGGAGGGATGCGGAATCGTAGTCAATGATGACGGCGTTTTCGTCTCCCACAAGGATCTTGGGCTTGTCGCCGAGGTTTTCCCGGCGGAGCGCCTTGCCAAGTTTCCGAGAGGAACGATGGCAGTCGGACACGTAAGGTACGGAACCACGGGCGGAAACAACAGAAACAACTGCCAGCCCATTGAGGTCAATCACCAAAAGGGAAGAATGGCACTTTGCCACAACGGAAATCTTTCAAATGCAGTGGAACTGCGTTCCGAGCTTGAAATGACGGGTGCTATCTTCCATACCACAAGCGATACCGAAACCATTGCTTATATCATCACCAAAGAACGCTTGCGCACTTCTTCTATCGAAGAGGCAGTATCGGCGGCTATGAATACGCTGGATGGTGCTTATTCCTTGGTGCTGATGTCACCGCAAAAGCTGATCTGCGCACGCGACCCTTACGGCTTCCGTCCCCTCTGTTACGGCAAGACAGCCGACGGTATTTACGTAGTAGCATCAGAATCCTGTGCGCTTCGGGCGGTCGGGGC
>JBGVDR010000064.1:0-19650 GCA_045119455.1 Faecousia sp. | reverse complement strand
GAGCCACTATTGAACAAGCAATCTATTATTTCAACTACGAGCGGCCTGTCCGTAAATTAAAAGGAAAACCACCAGTCCTGTTTAGAACAGAACTGGTGGCATAAGAAATTTTGTGTCTACTAACTATTGACTACTTCACTTCATTTGAAGCCCGGGGTGTTTTTGCAATTATCAGTTTTAAGCACAGTTATATCTTATGCTGTGCCAGTAGGAGGAAGAGAATGCACAGCGCCAGCAAGCCAGCGGACAGCAGTCCGATGCCCCATTTGATCCCACCGGTGCGGTCAGGGGCTGCCTCAACCAGAGAAGCCCGGCGCAAGGCTGTGACCAGCGGTTTGTACAGGATCAGCACCAGGGCACAGTTTAGAGTGGCCTTGAACAGATTGAAGGGGAGGAAGTAGGGAATCAGCATACCTTGGACAACCTCCCGGCTGACGCCCATATACAGCGGGGTAATCAGCCAATTCCATAGCACCATCACTGCGGTCATGGCAACGGCACCCACCGCCAGACCGATGATTGCCCCGGAGAAAGTACGGCGCTTTTTGTAGATAATCGCTGCGGTGCAGGCAAAAGAGCAGGTGGACAGCAGGTTCATCAGCGCACCGATGGGGCCTGTGCCACTGATGGTCACCATCTCCAGCAGAGAAACCAGCAAGGAGACCACAAACCCGCAGACCGGTCCCAGCAGGAAGGCACCGATTGTGATGATTACGTCCTTAGGCTCGTAATTCAGAAACAGCACCACCGGCACCCGAATCAGGCAGACAATGACATAGGCCACTGCCGCCAGCATGGCAATAAGTACCAGTTTTTTTGCGGAATTCCTGTTTTTCATGAGTAACCTCCAAAAAAACCGCCCTGAGAATATACTCTCAGGGCGCGAAAATACAAAATCCATCCTCTTTCATCCAGACTATACTGTCGGTATCGGAATCACACCGATTCTGCGCCGGAACGCTCGCGGACTTTACCGCCGGTGGGGAATTTCGCCCCGCCCTGAAGACTCTATGGAGTTACCTACACCATAGCAGACACACCGGGTGTTGTCAAGTGACAATTTTTGTGGTAAAATCATTTTGAGCTTGGCATTTTGAAGCCCCGAATCACCCCTCGGGCGGCGGTGTCGGTAATGTCTCCGCCGATGACTTGATTTTTACTAATCAAAATGGTGGCATAGACGGGTTCGGTAGCACCGGGGTAGTTGTTGATCTGGTAAACGTAGCGCATGACGGTGTCGCCTGCGTGGGAGCTCAGGTCATAGCCCTGGCTCTTTTGCAGGGCGTTGTACCGGTCGAATACCTCGGAGCTGTTCTCCGGAATGCGGACCTGGCTGGATTCTACCGGGGAATTGGTCACCTCCCAGCCGAAGCTGCTGAGGAAATTCACACGATCCTCGTTGCTGGCGACGCTGATGGACCCGGTGGGTACGCTGTCACCCTGCCCCAGCAATGCAACCAGCCCAATCACCGCCAGTACGATTGCTCCCAAAATGATGGCGATTTTCTTCTTATCGACCTTTGCGGTCATTACCAACATGATAATCCCTCCGTTTCTGGTTCTTGCTGCATCCTATGCCGACAGAAGGAGGGGTAGAACGGAGGAACCATGGAACGTTTGGATAAATTCTTATGTGACAGCGGCGCAGGAACCCGCTCCCAGGTGAAGCTGATTTTGAAGGCGGGACGGGTTACGGTGGATGGCATTCCCGCCAAGGATCCTTCCGCAAAAATTGACCCCCAGCGGCAGAAAGTCTGTCTGGATGGGGAGATTTTAGGAGGCAAACGACGGGTTGTCGCCATGCTCAATAAGCCTGCCGGCTACGTTACTGCCACCGAGGATGCCCAGGAGCGTACGGTGATGGAGCTTCTGCCCGAGACACTGCGGAGCATGGATGTAAAGCCCGTGGGACGGCTGGATAAGGCCACAGAGGGACTGCTGCTATTTACCAATGACGGTGATTTGCTCCACCGGCTCATCAGCCCCAAAAAGGAAATACCCAAGGTCTACTACGCCCGGCACGAGGGAACCGCATCCGATGAGGATGTGCAGGCTTTTGCGGATGGTTTGACCTTGCGGGATGGCACGGTTTGCCTGCCGGCGAAGCTGGAGCCCCTTGGGGCCGGGGAGAGCTTGATTACAGTCTGCGAAGGAAAATACCATCAGGTTCGCCGGATGATGGCATCCCGGGGGATGCACGTGGAGTATCTGGAGCGGCGGCAAGAGGGAGCTCTGACCCTTGGTGACCTGCCAAGAGGGCAGACCCGGGAGTTGAACCAGACGGAAATCAATGCGTTAAGCGGGAGCTAATGCTCCCGCTTTTGTTGGAAATGATAGGAAGTTATCGTATTTGTCAAAGAAAAACCCCTCTGACTATGCGTAAACAGGGTGCACAGCGCTGCGAATGTGACAATACAACCAAAAAAACATATACTTTTTGCAGTAATATGTCAAAAGGTACTTGCAAAATGTGCAAAAGGGATGTATAATAATGGGGCAGTTTTGTGTAATAAGCATTTGTGCAGATTTCTAAGGAGGACCTGAAAATGTCCAATAGTGTTTTCCAAAGCGTTATTGTCCAGCTGAAGGATGTGGCAGACCGGGTATTCGGCGTCATCGATTCCGACGGCAGCGTGGTTTCCTGTACGGATATGTCCCTGCTCGGTGAGCGGTGGACGGATGCGGCTCTGAAAATCGCCAATTCCGGCGAGGTCGTGGTGACCTTCGGTCAGCGTACCTTCAAGCCTATTATCAATGCTTCCAATGTGATTGAGTATGCTGTGTTCTGCTCCGGCGATGATGAGCTGGCGAAGAGCTATTGCACCATGGCATACGTGGCCCTGAACAATGCCAAGGTCTTCTATGAAGAAAAGCATGACCGTGGCACCTTCGTAAAGAACATTATCATGGATAACATCCTCCCCGGTGATATCTATATCCGGGCGAAGGAGCTCCATTTTTCCACCGATGCCCCCCGGGCGGTGTTCCTGGTGCGGCAGGTGGGTCACAGCGATGTGGCCACTGTTGATGTGCTGGCAGGCATGTTCTCCGACAAGCTGCAGGACTTCGTCCTGAGCATCAACGAGACCGACATCGCCGTTGTCAAGCAGATTACACCCACCACCACCGGTGAGGATTTGGATAAGCTGGCCCGTGGCATTGAGGACACGCTGAAAAACGAGCTGTTCATCAAGACTGTTATCGGCATCGGCACCGTGGCAGAACATCTGCGCTCTCTGGCTGACTCCTATAAGGAGGCCCAGACTGCCATCGACGTGGGTAAGGTTTTTGACACCGAGAAGAGCATCATCAATTATGAAAATCTGGGTATCGGCCGTCTGATTTATCAGCTGCCCACCACTCTGTGCGAGATTTTCCTGTCCGAGGTGTTCAAGAAGAACTCCATTGATTCTCTGGACCAGGAGACTTTGTTTACCATCAACAAGTTCTTTGAAAACAACCTGAACGTTTCTGAAACTTCCCGCAAGCTGTTTGTCCACCGGAACACGCTGGTGTACCGCCTGGAGAAGATTAAGAAGCTGACGGGCCTGGATTTGCGGCAGTTCGACCATGCCATTGTGTTCAAGGTGGCACTGATGGTTCGCAAGTACCTGTCCAGCCGGGACGCAAGATAAGTCCATACCAACCGGGCGTACCTTTTTGGTGCGCCCGGCTTTTGTGTGTTCGCTTAGCCGCTCTTTGGGATGATAATGGTTAGTACGATTTGGTCTTCCGTTTCCCGGCGCTCGGAGATTGCGCTGATACCGCCACGCTGGATTTTTGCCAGGGATTGGGTCAGTCCGTTGAGAAAAGAGTTGATATTCGGCACTGGGGGAGTGGGGGAGTTACCCTGGAGCATTTGCTCAATCATCGCCTCGGTGCGGGCCACGCTGGAGCCGGTTTGCCGGATGGTTGTGATGATTTCCAGCTTTTTCTCCTCACTGTGAAGCTTTAGCAGGGCCCGAGCGTGACGCTCCGTTAGGCATCCTGCCCGTAGTGCGTCCAGCACCTCCGGGCTGTGTCGCAGAATCCGCAGCTTGTTGGCAATGGCACTCTGGCTTTTCCCAAGAACTTTTGCTGCCTGATCCTGGCTCATGCCCCATTGGTCCATCAGATTGGCTATGCCCCGGGCCTCTTCAATAAAGTCCAAGTCCTGTCGCTGGAGATTTTCTATCATCGCAGCCAGACCGGATTCTTTTTCGTCCATAGTCATGACGATGCACGGAATCTCCGTCAGCCCCGCCAGAGCGGCGGCACGCAGCCGCCGTTCTCCGGCAATCAGCTCGTAATAGTTGTCGGTGCGGCGGACGGAGAGGGGTTGCAGGATGCCGTGCTGGCTGATGGACTCCGCCAACTCCTCCAGCGCATCGGGACGAAAGACCTTTCTGGGTTGTGACGGATTTGGTCGAACGGTGCGGATTGGCAGAAAAATGACCCGCCCGGTTTCCATATAAGTTTTCAATTTTTTGCACTGCATAGCATGTCCTCCTGGGGTGTTTGGGTGGGATTATTGTATATCCCGGGAAATGGGAAAACCCTCGAATGCGCCCCTGAACCGATTCAAAACTCCCCGACGGAATCCGGCGGATTTCTTATTTTTCGGCGAGGAATCGGGAGAGAATTTCCCCCCTCGTGTAAATTCATAAATTATTCACGCAATTCGATTGACATAAAATTTTCGCTGTGTTACAATTTTGTTACACTGTGGATGGAGATAGAGATATGATTGAATTTGTTGATGTGAAGAAATCCTACTCCGTGGGCACTAAGGCGCTCCGGGGTGTTTCCATGCAAATAGAAGACGGCGAATTTTGCTTCCTGGTGGGTCCTTCCGGCTCTGGTAAATCCACGATTATCAAACTGATTACCGGCGAGCTGAAGCCCTCTGAGGGTACCGTGCACGTCAACGGCTACTCCTTGGAGCGGATTCGCAGACGGGAGATTCCTTACCTGCGCCGGACGGTCGGTGTCGTGTTCCAGGACTTCCGGCTAATTGAAAATATGACGGTTTATGACAACGTGGCCTTTGCCATGCGTGTGGTTGGCGCCCGTTCCAAGGAGATTCGGTCCCGTGTGCCCTATGTGCTTGATCTGGTGGGGTTGGAATCCAAGGCCCGCCGGCTTCCCGGCGAGCTGTCCGGTGGTGAGCAGCAACGTCTGGCCATCGCCCGGGCGCTGGTGAATAATCCCTCCACCATTATTGCTGACGAACCCACCGGCAACCTGGATGAGGCACGTGCGCTGGAGATTATGACGCTCCTGCGGGAAATCAACAATCTGGGCACCACCGTGCTGGTGGTTACCCATGCTACAAGCCTGGTGGAGCAATTTGCCTGCCGTGTCATCACCATCGAGGATGGTCTGGTCAGCAGCGACAGAATGGACGGTCAGTATGAGAATCAATAATATCGGATATTTACTGAAAGAGGGCGTCCGGGGCATTTTCCAGCACCGGTTCATGTCCTTTGCCGCTGTGATTATCACGGTGGCCTGCCTGCTGATTATGGGCAGCTTTTCAATTCTTACATACAATGTGAATCTGATTGTGGACGATTTGAATCAGACCAATGAGGTCATGGTTTATGTGGACGAAACCTATTCGGAGCAGGAGGCCGCCAGCGTGGGCACTTCGCTGAACATGGTCGACAATGTCTACAATGCCATCCCCGTGTCCAAGGAAGAAGCGCTGGAGCAGTTCGAGAAGGACTACGGTCACATGGGCGTGCAGAAGGACGATTTGCGGTTCCGGTTCCGTGTGGTACTGGAGGATAATAGCCTGATGCGCCAGACCGTGGCGGAGATTGAGAAAATTCCCGGCGTGGCCAATATCAGTGCTCCCTATGAATTGGCGGAGAAGTTCGCCTCGGTTCAGCAGGTGCTGGAAATGGTCTCTGCGGTGATGATTTTGGCGCTGCTGTTTGTGTCCTTGCTGCTGATTTCCAATACTGTCAAGATGGCTATGTATCACCGCCAGGAGGAAATCTCCATTATGAAAATGGTGGGTGCCACCAACGGATTTATCCGAATTCCCTTTATGGTGCAGGGTTTCCTGTTGGGTATGGTCGGTGCCTCTGTGGCCTTTGGGCTTGAATGGCTGATTTACGACATGCTTACCAACCATATCCGGGATGCCGGATTGCAGGAAATCTTCCCCCTGGTTCCCTTTAAGGATATTCTGTTGCCTATGATTGCCATCTTTGGTGCGGCCGGTTTGTTTGTGAGTGTGATGGGCAGCTGGCCCGCCATTCGAAAGTTCTTGAATGCCCCGGCAAAGTGATGAAGGAGAAGATATGAAGAACAAGAAATTATGGGTTTCTCTGATTGCCGGCTTGCTGGTTGCGGCGTTGGTTTTGTCCCTGTTTGTGGGGTTGCTGCCCCGGGAAGCCAGCGCTCAGTCCTCCAGCCAGCTCAAAGAGCATCTGGATAGCCTGAAATCCGACAGGGAAAATCTGCTGGCGCAGATGAAGGAGTTGGAGGAAAAGCAGGCAGCTACCAATACGAAGCTGGGCCTGCTCCTGCATAAGAAGGACACCATCGATCAGAAAATCCAGCTGTATTATGAAAATATTGATAACATCAATGACCAGATTGCCGCTTACAATCTGCTGATTGCAGATAAGCAGGAGGAACTGGATGCAGCCCAGGAACGGCTGGAAACCCTGCGAAAGCAGAATCTGGACCGGATTCGCATCATGGAGGAGGAGGGGGAGCTGACCTATTGGTCTGTGCTCTTCGGGTCCCATTCCTTTGCGGATTTTCTGGACCGTATGAACATGGTCCGGGAAATCGCCGCAGCGGATAAGCGCCGGTTGGATGAAATGGTCGAAATCACCAAGCAGGTGGAGGCGGCCAGGGATCAACTGGCGGCGGATAAGGCCGGTTTGGAGCAAATGCGTACCGAGCTGGAGCTGGAAATGGTCAAGCTGGAGCAGGAAAGCGCCGAGCAGGACCGGCTGGTAGAGGAGCTTCGCAAGCTTGCCGACGAGCAGGAAGGGCTTTACGAGGAATTTGAAAAAGAAGAGGACCGTGTGATGGATGAAATCGCCGGTGCTCAGAAGGAATACGATGACAAGTTGGCCGAGGAGGAGTCCATCGCCAACTCGATTCAGGAGTCCATCCGGGAGTCTGTGATGGAGTCCATTAAGGAATCTATCCGGGAATCCATTGCCGAGTCCATCGAGGAATCGGTGAAGGAGTCCATCGCAGAGTCCATTAAGGAATCCATTGAAGAGTCCATCCAGGAATCTATCGAGGAGTCCCGCAAGGAGGAGGCCAGCAAGCCCTCTGAAAATCCCTCCGGTGTGCACTGGATTGTGCCTGTGGATTATATCCGCATGACCAGCCCCTTCGGCTATCGTTGGCATCCGGTCACCGGCGAGTGGACCATGCACCGGGGTGTTGACCTGTCTGCGCCGAAGAATACTCCCATTTATGCCAGCCGGAGCGGCGTGGTGACCAAGGCAACCTGGGGCGATACCCAGGGCAACTACGTTACCATCAATCATCAGGACGGCTACTCCAGCGTATATATGCACATGACCCGTTACGTGGTCAAGAAGGGCGAGTATGTGGAGGCCGGTCAGCTGATTGGCTACGTGGGCTCTACCGGTCGTTCCACCGGCAACCACCTGCATTTTGGCATTTCCCTTTGGGGTCAGTACGTCGACCCTATGGAGTACATCGGGTAAACCAATTTCCCACAGCTCTTCGGGGCTGTGGGAATGTTCGTATGAGGTGATAATGTGAGAAGGAAAGTAAATCTGATTCTGTCCTACGTCCTGGTGGCGGTTGTGGCGGTTGGTGTGACGCTGGTTTGCACTTTGCTTGCGGTGCGGGACAACAGCCGGCTCAGAGAGCTGGAGCGGGTTATTGACCGCTTTTATATCGGTGATGTGGATAAGAAAGCCCGGGAGGACGCTCTGGCGAGAGCCATGGTGGCGGCACTGGGGGATAAGTGGAGCTACTATATGACCGCCGAGGAGTATCTGGAGTACCAGGAAGCCATGTCCAATTCTTATGTGGGTGTGGGTATCACGGTGCAGAATTCCGCCGATAAGCAGGGGATCGAAATTGTAGCGGTCACCGCAGGCGGACCGGCGGAAGCGGCGGGCATCCAGCCGGAGGATCGCATCGTGGCAATCGACGGCACCTCGGTGGTGGAGATGGACGTGAATTCCATTGCCGGTCTGATTAAGGGTGAGGAAGGGACTTTCGTTGAAATTGGAGTCCAGCGTGCCGGGGAGAGCCTGAATTTTCGGGTTGTCCGTCAGCGGTTCCGGACTCCGGTGGCAACCTTAAAGATGCTCGATGATGGAATCGCTTTGATTACCATCGAGAATTTTGACAATCGCTGCGCCCAGGAGACCATCGCTGCCATTGAGCAGGCCCGGTCCCAGGGGGCGAAGGCGCTGCTTTTTGATGTTCGAAATAACCCCGGCGGGTATAAGGATGAAATGGTCAAGGTCCTGGATTATCTCCTGCCGGAGGGGGCTCTGTTCCGAAGCCGGGACTACAAGGGAAATTCTGCCGTGGACTACTCGGATGCTTCCTGCGTGGATATGCCCATGGCGGTGATTATGAATCTAAATTCCTATTCCGCTGCGGAGTTTTTCGCCGCGGCACTCCAGGAATACGACGCAGCCATTACCGTGGGCGAACAGACCTTTGGTAAGGGGCGCTTCCAGAGCGTGATTGAGCTATCCGGTGGTGCGGCGGTGAACCTGTCCATCGGTGAATACTATACCCCCAGCGGCAAGAACCTGGCGGGAGTGGGACTGGCGCCGGAGATTGAGGTAATCGTGGACGAGGAAACGGCGGCGCTGATTGCCTATGACCGCCTGGAACCCGCCGACGATCCGCAAATCCAGGCGGCAGTAAATGTGCTGAAACAAGGATTTTGACTTGACGATTTGAACATTATGCGATATAATGGGAAAAGCTATGAAAATAACCCATTTCAGAAAGGATACTGAATTATGGCAAAGGAATTTAAGATTACAAGCCTGCGTTTGGCAGATCTGGAAAAAGAGCTGAACTACCTGAAGACCACCCGGGAGCGTGAAATCGCCGCAATGATCGCGGAAGCCCGTTCCTATGGTGACTTGTCTGAAAACTCTGAGTACGATGCCGCCAAGAACGAGCAGGCCAAGCTGTACGGCCGCATTGCCGAAATCGAGGACATCCTGTCCCACGCAGTCATCATCGAGGACGAGAATGAAGCCACCGGCCGTGTTGGTCTGGGCTGCACCGTCATCGTGGAGGATGCCAACGGCAAGCGCATTTCTTACAAGATTACCGGCTCCCAGGAGGCCAACCCCATGGAGGGTAAGCTGTCCGACGACTCTCCCTTTGGTCGCGCCTGCGTGGGCAAGTCCGCCGGTGAAAGCTTCACCGTCAATGCTCCCAACGGCTCCTACACCATGACCGTTGTTGAAGTATCCCGGGAGGGCTAAGCATGGCAAAGTTTGTTCCCCAGGCTGAACTGCCTGTTTCCGAGCAGGCCCAGATTCGCCGCGACAAGCTGGCGGCTCTGCAGGCCGAGGGCCGTGATCCCTTTGTTATCACCAAGTTTGATTTCACCGCCGATTCCGCCGCCATCAAGGCCGATTACGAGGGCTTTGAGGGGAAGGTTGTCCGTCTTGCCGGCCGTCTGATGAGCAAGCGTGGCCAGGGTAAGGTTATGTTCTGTGACCTGCAGGACTCCGCCGGTCGCATCCAGCTCTTTGTCAAGATTGACGAGATGGGCGAGGAGGAGTACAACCGCTTCAAGAAGAATGACATTGGCGATATCATCGGTTGCGAGGGCGAGGTCTTCAAGACCAAGACCGGCGAGATTTCTGTCCGCACCAACTCTATCACGCTGCTGAGCAAGTCTCTGCTGCCCCTGCCCGAGAAGTACCACGGTCTGACCGATAAGGAAATCCGCTTCCGTCAGCGCTATGTGGATTTGATGGTCAACCCCGAGGTGAAGCAGAATTTTGTGATTCGTTCCAAGTTTATTAAGTTCATGCGCAACTACTTGGATAACATGGGTTACATCGAGGTCGAGACCCCTGTCCTGAACACCATCGCCGGCGGCGCATCCGCCCGTCCGTTCGTGACCCATCACAATACTCTGGATATCGATATGTACATGCGCATCGCAACCGAGTTGCCCCTGAAGCGGCTGATTATCGGCGGTATGGACCGTGTGTACGAAATCGGCCGGATTTTCCGTAACGAGGGCATGGACCCCAAGCACAACCCCGAGTTTACCTCTATTGAGCTGTACCAGGCCTATGCGGACTTCCATGACATGATGGACATCTGCGAGGGCATCATCTCAGGCGCTGCCAAGGAGATTCTGGGCACCTACGAGGTGGAGTGGATGGGCGAGAAGATCGACCTGACTCCCGGCTGGCGTCGTATGACCATGGTGGAGGCAGTTAAGGAGTATGTGGGCATCGATTTCGGTGCCATCACGGATGATGCTGAGGCTGTGGCCGCTGCCAATGCCAAGGGTGTGGAGTTGTCCGATGCCGCCGAGAAGACCTGGGGTAATGCGCTGTACGCCTGCTTCGATCAGCGGGTGGAGGAGCATCTGATTCAGCCCACCTTCATCACCATGTACCCCGTTGAGGTCAGCCCGCTGACCAAGCGCAGCCCCGAAGACCCCCGGCTTACCGAGCGGTTCGAGGCTTTCATCTGCCACAGCGAGATGGGTAATGCCTACTCCGAGCTGAACGACCCCATCGATCAGCGCGGTCGCTTTATGAAGCAGGTGGAGCAGCGTGAGCGTGGTGACGACGAAGCCGAGATGCTGGATGAGGACTTCCTCAATGCCATGGAATATGGTATGCCTCCCACGGGCGGCATGGGCATCGGCGTGGACCGTACCGTCATGCTCCTGACTGGCTCCGACTCCATCCGTGAGGTCATCCTGTTCCCAACGATGAAGCCCCTCGATTAAAAAGTCGTTGCGCCACAAGGGTTTTTCGGCTTTCATACTTTGGTTGACAACAATTTGACAACAATTTCGCATGTTCTTAAAATGCGATATGATGCAGGATGACAAGCTGTCAGATCTAAATACGTTATAGCACGAGCTATTGAGGACACTTTCTGGACAATTTTCAGAAAGTGTCCTTTTCTTTTTGCAGGTTGCAGCCTCTGTCTTGACAAATTCTCATAGGAAAGGATTTGACTAAATGATTAGCGAGCAGACAAAAGAATATTACCAGCTCGGCAAGAAAAATGATGTGCGTGAAAGCGCTAAAAGACTTCGGCGGCAATTCCTGCGGTATAAGGATGCGGAGATCGTTTACAGCATTCAGCATAAGAAACTGTTAGAGATGGCGAGTAAAGCAGGTGCAATCTACCGCATTGACGGAACAGTGCTTATCAATAGAGATCTGTTTGATCAGTACCTGGAGCAGTTCCATGAGCCCAGCACTCTTCCCCCTGAGGAGGGTGCACAATGAGTGGCAATCTGTGGATGTTCTCAGATAAACTGGATGATGAGGATATCGAGATTCTTAAACATGAGTTCATTACCTACTATCAAGGTGCAGATTACTACGGATTAGGATTGAAGATGTTTACCAGATTGGCACACGAAGCCGGCGCAGTATACAAGATAGGTAAAAAAGTTCTGATTCGGCGAACCCTCTTTGATGAGTACCTGCGCAAACTCTATCGTAAAGAACTTGAAGAGGAAGAACGCAAGGCTGGCGGCAAGGAAACCTCTATGCGGCAAGGAACGCTTGTTTTGCGTGCAGACAGCGGTCGGATGGATATTCGGTTTAGCTTGGATGAATACCACGGAGAGCTTCTCTGTGGCACCAGAATGGATGTTTTAATCGATGACGAGTGGATGCCCACCAAAATCGAAATAGGCGACGACTGGTTCTTGGTTGGTGTTGATACTGAGAATATAACCGGACTGACAGTCCGTGTGAAAAAGAAACAGCGTTAAAAAATCTAGGTGAATTTAAGAGCTGGAATTTCAAAGGAGATGAGAGAAAACATATATGCTTGGCTATCATTAGCCCTAACAATTTTATAATAGTGCAACTTTCCAAATCCTGCCACACAGGTTTGGAATACCGGGCGGTAACTGTCACACCGCCCGGTGTTTTTATATCAAGATACAATTTGGAGGAGCATATGAACACAGGAGTACTGGTGAAACAACGAGGATCGGATTGTCTGGATATCCGCTTTGGTTTATATGACTATCATGGTGGTCTCCAATGCGGAGAGACCTTAGATGTGAAGATCAGTGGAAAATGGGTGCCCACCCGGATTGAGATGGGTGAAGATTGGTACCTCGTAGGAATCAATGTAGACGATATTATTGGATTGATCGTTAGAATTTAATAAGCGATTAGGCCAGCAGGAGAAATCTTGCTGGCTTTTTCTATTTCAAGGACAAGGAGGATGGCGGTATGAAGTGCCTGCGAAAGTATGAGTGGGTAAAGCTGCCCCGGAACTATCCGGATATGGGAAAAGGCCTCATGGCCTACTGGGCAAAGTTGGCATCTCGAGCCGCTTTCCGGAAAGGCAACGCCACTTATTGTGGCCACATTAACCCTGTAACACCCGGTATGTGGGCCGGTGGAGTTGTTGGCTTGAAGAGCATTCTGGGCGTTAAGAGCAAAGCTGCGGCGCTGGAGGTGTTGAAAAACCTTGCAAGTCTGGGGTATGTGAAATACCATATCGATCCATCAACAAAGAAGCTGACTTACGAAATCACAGATTGGGTGGTGAAGTGTTCCGGCGCTGAATGTACAACAGGGGCAGTTTATGCAACAGATGGATTTGGCTTTCTTTGTATGCCCAGAAGCATCACTGAGCGCTTGGCTGAGCAGAAAATTACTTTCAGTGAGTCAGACGCCTGGTTAGATCTTTGGTGCCACACACTATTTGAGGATCGTGGGAATGCATTCTCTTTTCTGTCCCCGGCGGTTCAGTATGGAAAGTATGGTGCCGTATTAACTTTGGAAACCCTGGGTCAGCGATGGGGTTGGGAGAAAACTAAGGTATGGAGATTCTTTAAGAAGCATGGGGATGTCTTTGCTCTGTGCCGGTTGCCTAGCTCCTATGGCTGTCTCATTTTCAATAAGCAATACCCGACTGGAGTCGAAGTTCAAGTCCCTACGCAAGATGAAATTATGAGTATACTCAACGAAATACTCATAAGCGGCAATTATAAGTACACAGAAAACAGTGAGAATACCAAGCTCAATCATATGGTTGCTTGGCACAGCGCAAAGGTCATTGAGGCTCGACAGGCGGAGTCTGCCCTTTTGGAGGCAGAAAACCGCGTTGCGCCTTTTGACCCTATAACACGCACGTATATTTCTCATGGTTGGAACTGTAAGCATTGTAGGAACTGTCAGTATGCCTGCCGGGGTGTGTTATTGAGTTCACCACATCCACTTGATGCAGTGCGTTGGATCCGTGGACCATGTCAGAAATACACTAATCAACTATACAAGGAGGATATAAAATGAGTCCAGGTGGTTATCGATTTCGAAAAAAAAGAGCAACATTGTACGATGCACATGAAAAACGAATTTTAGAACAAGCCTCTGCTTTCTCGGAGTTTTTTATGCGCAGAGGTTTTATTGGCGATTCGGCAGTTGAGGACGAAGAACTCCGCAAAGTGAAGCAAAATGCTGCTAGAAAGGCTTATCACAACACCGAGGTCTTATTAGAGCAGTACCGCACGATTGTTTGGGTTCTGGAATGTGTCCCTGGAGATTTGGCAGAGGAACTTAAACTACCTACAAAAGATCTAGATGAGCTAGTAAGTCGGATAGATTTTGAAATGGCGATGGAGAACAAACGCCTTGAAAGCCGCTTAAATACAATAATTAAGACGCGTATTCTTTTGGAGCGTGTGCAAGATGCGGTGATGGTTCTTCGTAAGAAGCCTAACGACGGAGAACTGATGTACAGGCTTATCTATGAAGCGTACTTGGATCCAATAGAGAGAACTGTCCAAGATTTGATTGACCGGTCTCAATTGGCGCCACGAACATATTACAGGGTGAAGTCAGAAGCCATTACCATCATGTCCATTCGGCTTTGGGCAGCACCTCCCGGTGAAATAGATGATTGGCTGGAGATTCTTGCTATGCTAGAGCAAATGTAGCTGAGCTAACTAGTACGAATAGTTAATTTTCTCATGTTGGTATGTAATTTGGCAGTGAAATGGCACTGAGTTGGCAGTGAAATGGCACTGAAATGGCATCAAAATGCTAATGACTTGGCAGAAACTATGTGTTATACTTGTATTGTCCAAAAATGGACGATGCGATTAGGCACTGTTTTGAGAGCGTTTTTCAGCTCTTCAGAACGGTGCTTTTTTTGCGCCAATTTTTGGGAAAGGAGGTAATGTCATATGGTCAAACAACTCGCTAAGGGCAAGGAAAGGCTGACGAATGCATACTGGTCTATGGTCGGTATGGCTTCGGTGGCTATGCTGTCTCTGCAGCCGGTGATGGCGGATACGATCTGGGACCGTTTCTCTACGATCCTTCAGGACATTTATGGTCAGGTCGTGGCCATCAGCACCATTGTTGCAGTTACGGTCGGCGCTATTGCACTGCTGATCCGGATGATCTCCAGAAACCAGCGTGCAGTGGAAGAAGCAACCCAGTGGCTTAAGAGAATCGTGGTTACCTGGATTATCCTGAACTCTCTGGGCTTCGTCGTCGCTTACCTGCAGCCCCTTATCGCCGGTGGCAGTTACTCACCCACCTAAACCCTCCATGTCAAGCAGGGATGGAGGTGAAAACCGATGCTTGACTGGATATTTGAAGGCATCGTCGGTTGGGTAGGCAGTATTGTCTCGCAGCTGATGGATGCGGTGTCCGGATTGTTCCTTGAAGCACTGGGCACCGACATGACGGCAATGGAGGAATATTTCCCATTCGTGACGAAGGCCTACGATGTTATGCAGATTACCGCCTGGGCAATCTTGATATTGATTACCGTATGGCAGCTGTTTAGAGCATTCGGAGGCCCAATCACAGAAGCGGAAAACCCGTGGCATCTACTGGTGCGCGGTGCTCTATTTGCACTCCTGATCGGTTATGCCAAACCCATTTTCACAACGTGTCTTGCAATCGCAAGGGCACCGTACACCGCACTCATGGACATAAACATGACGGCTTCGGATTTCACCTTTGCCGGCATAGAGCAAGCGCTTACCAATGGATTGACATCAATCATAGCGGTAGCAAGTGCGGTAGGTCTGATCCTTATACTGATCCTCGAGATTGCGTTGGGTTGGAACTACTTCAAGCTCCTGCTGGAGACGGTTGAACGGTACATCGTTGTTGGTGTTCTGTGTTATACCTCTCCTTTGGCCTTCTCTATGGGTGCATCCAAAACCACCAATCAGGTTTTTAAATCCTGGTGTCGTATGGTAGGCTCCCAGCTTTTGCTGCTTGTAATGAACGTTTGGTTCCTGAGAGGTTTCTCTTCCTCAATGGGCCAGTACATTGCAAATGGCGGTGCGCTGACTACCGGAAAAGGCAGTATCTTCCTGTGGCTGTTCTGGGCAATTGCTTATTTAAAGTGTGCACAGAAGTTTGATAGCTACTTGGGTGCCATCGGCCTCAATGTGGCGCAGACTGGCAGTGGAATGGGTATGGAACTGCTGATGGCAGCAAGATTGGTGACCGGTGTTGGTGGTGGCGCAGCTCGCAGTGCTGGCAGTATGTTTGGCAGAGCAGGCGGAAGCGTTGCAACCGGAACGGGTGCAGCAGCTGCCGGATTTGCTCAGGGCTTTGCATCCCGGTTTAGTCCCAACACCTATGTGCGCGATGCAGTTGTGCAAGGCGGACAACGGATGGGCTTCAGCGGTGGCGCTGGCTTTATGGCTCGTGCATTTGGCGGTATTGCCGCAAGAAACGGTGCGACTTTGAACAGTAACTCCATTTCTTCTGTGGCTACCAGAGCTCCCAATGCATCTGGAACCATTGCTGGTGATATCGCAGATCGAAGCCTGGGTAACTACATGCCTCAGATGCAGGGCTTCCAGCTTCAGGGCACGCAGATCACTGGTGGTCACATCAGCACAACCGCAATCTCTCCCGATGGAAAGCAATCTGCTGTGGATATGTACAGTGCTGCTCAGTTTGAGAAGCCTGATGCGCCTCACAGCGTGGTTACCGCATCCGATGGAAGTCAGTGGTATCAGATGGCCAGCGGTGAAGGCCGTGGTGCTTTCTACGATGCCCCTGTATTCAATGGCATGTCTGCAGATGTGCCTCAGGGTGCAGGTTCTCCTGTTGGAGATGGCACACCTATGGATCCTGCAGTTGCAGGAATGTCTGGCACAGGTGGCGATACAACCCACCTGGATCCTGGTGTTTCCTCGGAGGCACCTCAAATCACAGGAGATTCTGGCGATATCTCTGTTCCCGGAACCACAGTTGTGGCTGGAGGTACAGAGGTTGTCGATGGTGCTCCTATGGATGTCAATATGCCTGATGGAGTTGTTCCTGCAGGTGTTGCAGCGGGTGAAGACTTCCCCGAAGGCCCCCAAGGCGGTGGGTTTGTTGGTGGAGTTCCTTACCCCGGCGAAGACACCATGGATGGTTCTGGAGGATATGGTTCTGCAGACGGTGGTTCCGGATTCTATTCCGAAGCACCTCTGGTGGCCGCTACATTCCCCAGTGCACCTGAAGGTACAGCACTGCGTACAGTGGATGAAGGTGTTATTGAAGCAAGTGGTCCGGATGGCGGAAACACACTATGGTACAACAGCGCCTATTTCCAGGAACCCGATGCGCCTCACTCTGTTATGCAGTCTGCCAACGGTGTCGACTGGTACGCTATGCAGCAGCATGCCGATGTTCCCCAGTTTGAAGCTGGAGATGCAGCAGAGAGCTACAACCAGGCAACCTTCCAGCAGTTTATGCCCGGCTATGGCGAGCAGGTCTATCAAGTGGATGGATCCCATCGTCAGGATGGACACTTTGAGGTCCGAAATGAGGATGGCTCCGGTACCCGTTTCTATGACACTGCCCAGTATGCGGCGCCCCGAGGAGACTACCAAGTCTTTGAGGATACACGCGGTAGCCAGTGGTATGCGATCCGTGGCGAAGCAGCCGTGGAACGCCGACCCGTCTACGAGCAAGGTCATGCGGTCTATGACGGTGACAAGCTTCGTACCGAGACGGTTGAAACCGTGCGATACAAGCAGACGCCTGCCAAGTACTCTGCGCCTGAAAAACGTGGAGACATTGAACGTAAGCCCCCAAGAAGAAAACAATAAAGAGATGGCCATGATTGCGTAAACAGTCATGGCCATTTTTTGTTCCCCCGAGTCACAGGAGGTGATTCCAATGTCCGATCCGGCTAAGCAGCAAATGGGAGATGGTCACGATAATTTTGGCCAGGCTGCCGGAAAGGCCGCTCAAGCAGCTAAGCAAGCTTCAAAAGAGGCTGCCAAGCAAGCTGCAGCCAAAGGTGCAGAAGCAACAGCGAATGCCGCTGCAAACACAGTAAAAGCTGGTGTGGAAGGTGGCAAAGCAGTTGCGGAAATTGCAGCAGGCACAGCTTCAGGTGGCCCCTGGGGTGCGATCATATCAGCGGCTTGGGCTATGCGGCATACGCTTTATAAGATTCTGATCTGCATATGCCTTGTCCTCGTATTCCTTATTGTAATGATCGCATCCCTCCCCAGCATTATCTGGGATTACCTTATGGGTGGCAGCGACAACCCAGCTTTTACTACGGCCAATGCAGCTTCCGTTGTGGTGGCCTATGATGAGCTGACAGATGATGTAACAGCCCTTGTGGATACCGGTTATGACCAGGCACTGGCCTCGGTTGAAACCATCATCCAGAATGGCGGTTACGACTACGAGCTGTCCATGCAGGCGCTGATCAACTATGCACAGAGTTCTGCAGGATATGATGTCAGTTACATACTGGCGGCTTATTCTGCATCCTTACAACAGCAGAACACCACTACAGCTGATATGCTCAGCAAACTGGGTGGAGTGACCGGACAGATGTTCCCCATTACTTCCGAAGAAAAGGAACTGGAGAGAACTGTTCCCGTCAGTTATTCCACCTACAAGGCGAAAACGGTAACGGTGGTTACTGCTGTTCAGGTGAACGGCGTTGTGAATGGCGTCACCCGATACACTTACACAACTGAACAACGCACCTATTATGTGCCGGATGAGGTTAAGGAATCCGAAACTGCCATCACTGTACCAAAGTACAAAGCTGTGACGATTACGGTGCCTACCTATTCCAATGGATCTATTTCCGGCACAAAGAGCGCCACCTACTATGAAGCAGATGGCGAAGAAACCCTCGAGCCCACTACTGAGATCATTAAGTATGTGGAGTGTACCATTCACCCCTTTGACAACAGCGTTATTGCAAGTGCCTTTGGATTGAATATGTCAGCTCAGTACCCTGGTTCCACGATTACCTATGGAGAGGTCACTCAGAATATGGCTAACTCGCTGAAGATGACGATCTACGGTACCCTTGGAAGCGGAACTGTAGTTCCTCTAACGGATGCAGAGCTGATCGCCTTTGTGAACATGCAAAACTGTAATGCCACCCGGAAGCACATCATAACGACCGGCTTAGCGCTGGTTGGTAAGGTGCCCTACTTCTGGGGTGGCAAGAGTGCTGCCGGTTGGAACGATGAATGGAACACACCAAAGCTGGTTACAGCGGCAGGCTCCAGCTCCTCCGGAACGATCCGACCCTTCGGCTTGGATTGCTCTGGATTTTCTGATTGGACATACAAAACCGCATTGGGCATCAGCCTTCAGGCCGGTACTGGTGGTCAGTGGGAAAACTCTACAGCCATTACGGCTGAAGAGCTTCTTCCTGGAGACCTTGGCTTCTTAATGGAAAGCGATGGATCCGGCTGGAACCACGTGCTGATCTTTGCCGGTTATGCGGCGGACGGTACCCGAATGTGGGTCCACTCTGCAGGCGGCACCGGTGTTGTATTCAACTCACCCAGCTATGAAGGTTCCTTACGGCTGCGGCGTCCCAAAAATGTGGACTTCGATCAGCCGGTAGGTTCTACAGCCTACGGTGAGCCGCTCTATTCCCTGCAGGTAAATGTAACCCACTACTGCGCTTGCTCCAAATGCTGCGGCACCAATGCAGACGGTTATACCGCCAGCGGCAAGGCTGTTCAGCGCGGAATGGTGGCAATGTCCAGTCATTATCCTTTTGGAACGCAAATCATGATCAACGGTGTCATGTACACGGTTGAAGATCGAGGCGGTTCTGGGATAGAAAACGATATTGGTCGAGTGGACATCTTTGTTCCGGACCATAATGAAGCTTTGCGGTTGGGTCGCTTCGATACCACCGCATATATCTATCGAATAGGAAGGTAAGAAAATGCGAACTCAAGATTATCGTATCCACCTAATTGGTGGCCGCACGCTTCATGTCCGGGAGGAATGCGACGGACCTGTCCAGACATTCCTCCACCACCGTTTTTGGCGGTGCAAGCCCGACGACATTCTGGAGGTAGGAACTCCCGAAACCAGTCGGGCTTTTATCCCCGCAAGAAATATCCTGTACATCTCAACCGGGGAGTCAATGGAAGATTGATTCTCCGGTACACACTATCAAGAAGGAAGTGATACCAATGAAATCTGTTTG
>JBGVDR010000063.1:0-20280 GCA_045119455.1 Faecousia sp. | reverse complement strand
AAGCTTTTTGCGCCGCCGAGCGGCGCTCGGCGACCGCAGGTCGCCGCCGTTTCTTACTTCGCTAAACAATCATTTACCCAAGTAAAGCAGGCCGCTGACGAATCAGCGGCCTGCTCGTTATCAGGGATTTTTGTGTTGAATCGTGGTTGTCAGTCTCGCCAACCCTTGACGTGCTTGCCATCTTCCTGGAAGGTCTTTGCCAGTTCGGCACTGGACACGCGGTTATACAGGTAAATCTGAGGGGTGTAAATCAGGCCAATCAAGCAACACCCTCCGAACAGGGTGCCCCAGAACACGATGGACAAGACCACCAGAGCCAACAGAATCAAACCAAAAAGCTTTTTTCTAAACGAAGACATACGCATCCTCCTTCCAGCTTGCCATCGGGCATCTGATTTTTACACTTTGAGTGTAAGCCGCCAAGCCGAAATAAACAAGAAACCAGCTATTGAACAATCCTACTGTAGGGCGCAGAAATAAACCTGGCGTTTAACAAAACTTGCAGCTTAGCAGTAGAAGTCCTTGATTTTCTTGGCGCGGCTGGGGTGGCGGAGTTTGCGGATGGCCTTGTTCTCAATCTGGCGAATTCGTTCTCTGGTCACGCCGAAAATCTGACCCACTTCCTCCAGAGTATGGGTGCGACCGTCGTACATACCGAAGCGCATCCGAAGCACGTCAGCTTCCCGCTCGGTCAGAGTGTCCAGAATTTCCTTCAGCGCCTCGGCAAGCAGGGCGTTGGAGGTGGCGTCGGCGGGACCGGGGGTCCGCTCGTCCTCCACGAAGGAGCCGATGGAGGTATCTTCTTCGTCGCCCACGGGGGTATCCAGGGACAGGGTATCGGCGGCGGTGCGGTTGGCCTCGATGATTTTCTCCACGGGCAGGTTCAGCTCGGCGGCAATCTCTTCCACGGTGGGCTCACGACCCAGCTCCTGCACCAGCTTCCGGTTGCACCGGGTGGCCTTGTTGATGACCTCAACCATATGCACCGGCACCCGGATGGTCCGGGCCTGGTCGGCGATGGCACGGGTGATGGCCTGCCGAATCCACCAGGTGGCATATGTAGAGAATTTATTTCCCTTTGTCCAGTCAAACTTATCAACGGCGCGAATCAGACCGGTGTTGCCCTCCTGAATCAGGTCCAGAATGTGCAGACCACGGCCGGAATATTTCTTAGCGATGGAGACAACCAGACGCAGGTTGGCCTCGGTGAGCTTGTTTTTGGCATCCTGATCGCCCTCACTGACCCGCTTGGCCAGCTCCACCTCTTCGTCGGCGGACAGCAGGCGCACCTGACCGATTTCCTTCAGGTACATACGAACCGGGTCATCCAGATTGTATTCTGCGGCCAAGTCCACAGGATCGACCAGATCCTCTTCCTCCATACCGGACAGATCGATGTCGCCATCCAGACCGTCGTCCAGATCGTCGCCCAGATCCAAATCCAGGTCTGCGCTGACCACCTGAATGTTCATAGCCTCGAACCGGTCGTAGATTTCCTCAATCTTCTCGGTGGACAAATCCATCTTCTCCAGCTGGGCGTTCAGGTCGGAGGCCCGAATCATGCCGTCCTTGCGACCCTGGGCAATCAAGGCTTGGATAGCGGCGGCGGCCTCTTCCATGCTCATCTTGGGATTCTTCTTTGCGTTGCTCATTTGGTGTTCCCTCTTTGTCTTAATTTTCTCTTGCTGTATGACTATATCCCCGTTTTTGGTTTTTGACAAGGGGTTTTTTTATAAAAAATTAGAAAAAATCGGTTTTTCTGCGGCGGAATCAGCCTGCGAACACATTTTCTCCAAAATTCTTCGAAACATACGGTTTACTTTTGGTGAAAAATTCTGTATAATCAGGAAAATGGCATGGGTATACCCACATTGCCAAACGCAATCACGCAAGCTATGAGGTGCTTTTTATGACCGAACTTTCCAAAATCCGCAATTTCTCCATCATCGCCCACATCGACCACGGCAAGTCCACCCTGGCGGACCGGCTGTTGGAGGAGTGCAATGCTGTAGAGGCCCGGCAGATGGAACAGCAGATGCTCGACTCCATGGACTTGGAGCGGGAGCGTGGCATCACCATCAAGGCCACCGCCGCTACCTTAAAATATACCGCCGACGACGGCGAAACCTATGCCTTGAACCTAATCGACACCCCCGGTCATGTGGACTTCAACTACGAGGTCAGCCGCTCCCTGGCGGCCTGCGAGGGTGCGGTGCTGGTGGTGGACGCTTCCCAGGGTGTGGAGGCCCAGACCCTGGCCAATACCTATCTGGCCATTGATGCGGGTCTGGAGGTTCTGCCCGTTATCAATAAAATTGACCTGCCTTCGGCCCGCCCGGCTGAGGTCAAGGCTGAGGTGGAGGATATTATCGGCATCCCTGCCGAGGATTCTCCCGAAATCTCCGCCAAGAACGGCATCAATATTCACTCCGTGCTGGAGATGATTGTCCGGGATGTGCCTGCCCCCGCCGGTGACCGGGAGGCCCCCTTGCAGGCGCTGATTTTTGACAGCGTTTACGACAGCTACCGGGGCGTCATCGTCTACACCCGCATCAAGCAGGGCACCGTCCGTGCCGGTCAGGACATTCGCATGATGGCCACCGGTGCCGTATATAAAGTAGTAGAGGTTGGCACCATGAGCCCGCTGGGCTTGATTCCTGCCGATACCCTGGGCGCCGGCGAGGTTGGCTACATCACTGCCTCCATCAAGACTGTTGCCGATACCCAGGTGGGCGACACCATCACAACCGTGGAGGGCGGCGCTTCCGAGCCCCTGCCGGGCTACCGTCCCGTGCAGCCCATGGTGTTCTCCGGCGTGTATCCGGCGGACGGCGCCAAGTATCAGGATTTGCGGGAAGCTCTGGAAAAGCTGAAGCTCAACGATGCCTCCTTCGTCTACGAGCTGGAAAGCTCCATCGCTCTGGGCTTCGGTTTCCGCTGTGGCTTCCTGGGTCTGCTGCACATGGAGATTATCCAGGAGCGTCTGGAGCGGGAGTATAATCTGGATCTGATTACCACCGCCCCCAACGTCGTCTACCGGGTCACCAAGACCAATGGCGAAACCCTCATGGTGGATAACCCGCTGGACTGGCCTGACCCCATGGAAATCGAGCTGGCGGAGGAGCCTTTTGTGAAGGTCAGTCTGATTGCGCCCCAGGAATATGTGGGCAATATCATGGATCTGAGCCAGCAGCGTCGGGGCGAGTTCAAGGACATGGTCTACCTGGATGCCAACCGGGTGGAGCTGCATTATGAGATGCCACTGAACGAAATTATTTACGACTTTTTCGATGCGCTGAAGTCCCGCACCCGTGGCTATGGCTCGCTGGACTATGAGCTCATCGGCTATCGCCCCAGTAAGCTGGTGAAGCTGGATATTCTGCTCAACGGCGACATCGTGGATGCGCTGAGCTTCATTCTCTTTGCGGAAAATGCCTATCCCCGGGCTCGGAAAATCTGCGAAAAGCTGAAGGATAATATCCCCCGTGCCCAGTTCGAAATTCCCGTCCAGGCAGCTATTGGCGGCAAAATCATCGCCCGTGAAACCATCAAGGCCCTGCGTAAGGACGTGCTGGCCAAGTGCTACGGCGGCGATATTACCCGCAAGAAGAAGCTGCTGGAGAAGCAAAAGGAAGGCAAGAAGCGGATGCGTACCTTCGGTACGGTCTCCGTGCCCAGCGAGGCCTTCATGGCTGTCCTGAAGCTGGACGAGGATTAATACCCCAGCATCCCCCTACAAACCCGAAAGGAGCCTGCTATGTTTGATGAATTTTTGAACAGCTTCCAAATGGAGCCCGGTATCTGGCCGATTTGCCTGCGGCTCCTTTGCGCCATGCTGGTTGGCATGGTCATCGGCACCGAGCGGGAGTATACCAACCGCCCCGCTGGTATGCGTACCCATATCCTGGTGGCACTGGGCGCCTGCGTGGTGGCCCTCACCGGGCAGATGCTTCGGGGCGAGTACGGCAATGCCGATCCTGCCCGCCTGGCAGCTCAGGTCATCACCGGCGTGGGCTTTTTGGGTGCTGGCACCATCATGCGTGAGGGTGCAACGGTCAAGGGCCTGACCACCGCCGCCAGTGTCTGGACGGTGGCCTGCCTGGGCATCGCCGCCGGCTTCGGCTATTATGCCATCGCCCTGATGGGTATGGTGTTCATGCTGGTCACGCTGACCATTCTGGAGCTATTGCAGCACCACTTGCCCGGACGCAAGGCCCCTCATGAGGACTATGCGTTGGAAACCGCCGACGTGGCCGCCGCTCTGGCGCTGATTAACGAGGCATCCATCACTCACCGGGCCCACCTGCGCCACATTCTGGCGAAAAAGCAGGAAGACGGCACCACCCTTATTACCTTCGAAACGGAATTCCACGGCGTTTCCTGCAGGAAGCGGCAGGAGCGGTTTTTCGCCGAGCTGGCATCCGCCCCGGTGCTGGGCAGCATCCGCCGTGGCTGTGAGTATGCCCACCTGTAAGGAGCCATTATGAGAAAGAGAATCCTTTGCCTGCTTATTTTGAGCTTACTGCTGACCGGGTGTGGCAAAAGCCCGGATCCAGCCCCCACTACCATTCCCACAACGGTGACGGAGCCTTCGGAAACACTCCCCCCCACCGAACCCAACGAAACCGAGCCCCTACCCACCGAGCCGCCCACCAAGCTGGTCAGCGTTATTTCCTCCGTTACCAGCTCCTTCGGCGCTGCGCAGACCCGCTCTGAGCGGGTGTTCGACGAGAATGGGCAGGTCACCCAGGTTATTACCTATTCCAATGGAAAGGAAACCCAGCGCTTTGATGTGGAATGCGACGAGCATGGCAACTACATCCGCTGGATCAGTGGTCAGTCGGTGACGGAGTACACCTACGACCGGGAGGGCCGGGTTAGCGGCACCTATGTGTATCTTGGGGAAAATCTGGTGATGTCCAGCCGGTATGTCTGGGAGGACGGCCTGCTCACTGCTACCATCCAGAGCCACCCCACTCAAAACCTGGAGCAGCGGCTGGACTGCCGCTATGATGCTCAGAATCGCCTGATTCGGGAGGAGCACAGCGTCAATGGCGCTCTGATTTCCTACACCGCCTATGCCTATTCTGAAGACGGCTCTGCCGCAATTACTACCTACGGCTCCGATGGCTCCGTGACCCAAACCGCCCTCCAAACCACCGAGGGCACCGTGATTACCATCACCAGTACCCTGCCTGACGGTACCTTCGCCGGCAAGCGGGTCAAAACCTATGATGAGCTGGGGAATCTGCTGACCGATACGGATTATGCGGAAGATGGCACTGTCATCTCCCAGCAGTGCTATACTTGGCGTACGGTGGAGGTTCCCCTGGATTGCCCCCGGGCGTCCAACTAAGAGGAGCGGGAAACTGTGAAAAAACTGCTTTCTTTGCTTTTGGCTCTGACCGTGATGCTGAGCATGTTAGCCTGCACCGAGCCGGATAAGAGCGATATTACCCCCACCGGGGACGGCGATGAGCCTCCTGTGGACGATGGTCTTGTGACCATCTACCTGCCCGTCTCCCGCACGGAATACAAAGCCGACGGCTCCAAAGGTCACAAGCAGGAATTGTATACCTACACCGACAAGGGATTGCTCCTGACCCATACCGTCGATACAGGGGCGTTGCAGGAGGCCTGGAACGAGGAAGATGGGATTTATGACTATGTGGCCATGCCCTTTGACGGCAATCCCGATATGAAGGTGGAAATCACCTATGATGATAGGGGGGATATGCTTCGCTGTATCCAGACGACACAGGAATACAGCATGGGAGCTGGCTTTGTAACGAGGGTCAAAGACAGCGCCAAGGATTACGCCTATTCCTATTTTCATCTCCCCGATGGGAGAGTGGACTATGTGGAGCGGCAGGACCTCCGTTACACAGACATCCCCACTTTCTCACCGGACTACATTCGCTGCCATTATGATGATGTCGGACGGCTGACGGGAATCAGTTTGGAGATGTCGCAGTACATCTATGGTGATATTGAAAGCGATTTACATGATTATATTCCGGGAATGGTTGTGGTGGAGGCCGAAAGAGCCAAGCAAGACCGATACTACTATTCCAGAACGTATTCCTTCCAATACAATGCCCAAGGTCAGCTGAGCGTATTTACCAATTATGTAATTGGGCGAGATTATACGTACCGTTACGAGTACAATCCTGCCGGTCAACTGGTGCGCATGACCCGTAGCCGGGGGCAGGACGATGCCTATTGGGGCGAGGTGGTCTTTGTCTATGATGCCCAGGGATGTTTGACCGCCCGGTTGTCCTATGACGAAAAAATGAAGCTGATTGGGGAGCAGACTTTCCAGTATCGGAATGGAAAGCTCTATAAAATCATCTATAAATCCGGAAAGAAGGTCATCATCACCACCGACGAAAGCGAGACCGGCACCGCCGATGTGACCCTTATTGAGGATTCCAAGGGCAACGTGGTCAAGCGTATCGAGAAAAACGGTGGTTTTCAATGGTTCGAGTATAAGGCCTTCCGGCTCACCCCCGAGGAGGCGCAAATTGCCCAGCGTAGTCTCTACTGCAACCACCAGCTTGGTTTGGACGGAAAACCGAGTTCCGACGGTCAGCTTCCCCAATTGGAGCCTGGCCTGTCCGCCTGCCTGACCGTTCCTTTCCCTGTTACGGCCCTGTTCTTCTACGACATTGCGCTGAAAGATTGATTCGAAGGAGAGGCTGCTATGAAAAAACTGCTTTCTTTGCTTTTGGCTCTGACCGTGATGCTGAGCATGTTTGCCTGCACCGAGCCGGATAAGAGCGATATTACCCCCACCGGGGACGGCGATGAGCCTCCTGTGGACGATGGACGTGTGACGGTTTATCTCCCTGTTTCCCGTACCGAATATTTGGCCGACGGCTCCAAAGGTCACAAGCAGGAATTGTATACCTACACCGACAAGGGACTAATCCTGCGCGTCACCAGCGATATTGGTTTGGTCGAGGAAATCTGGAGCGAGGATGATTACAGCTATGTGTATCTACCTCATGCCTACAATGGCACACCGGACAGAGTGCTGGAGATGTCCTACAACGAGCACGGGCATCTGCAATGGCACGTCCAGACGGACTATTACTACAATAATTTAACCGGCGAGTTGACCGAAACCAAAGCGGATACCACAAACCGAGATCGGAACTACACTTATTTCTACACCGCTGATGGCAGGATTGATTATGTGAAGTACGATGTCTATATCAACGGCCTGGTACCCTATACCCTTTGCCATTACTACGATGACAACGGAAATGTGATGGAAATCGGTTGGGAGCACTGGCGGGACAACAAGCTTTATTATGAATGGCAGTACGATTTCCGCTACGATGATCAGGACCGGCTGATTACTTGTACTACCCGTTCTTAGGAGGGGATGATTATCTATCAGTACGAGTACAATCCCGCCGGACAGCTGGCGCGTGTAACCAAGCTCGGAAATCAAAGGGGTGTTCCCTTGGATGACCAGCATGTGCGGGAGATGGATTATCCAACACGTCCTTCTGAGCATAGCTACAACGGTGAAATCGTATTCGCCTACGATGCCCAGGGGCGCCTGACCTGTCAGATGGTCTATGACAAGAATATGGCTCTGGTTCAGGAGCAAACCTGCCAATACCGGGACGGCAAGCTCTACAAAATCACCGACCAAGCCGGCAAGACGGTTCTGCTCACCACCAACGAAGGCGAAGCCGGTACCGTCGATGCGACCCTCATCACGGATTCCAAGGGCAACGTGGTGAAGCGTATCAATAAAAACGGCGATTATGTACTCTTTGAGTACCAGACCTTCCGGCTCACCCCGGAGGAAGCCGAATATGCTCAAAGCGTGTTCTACTGCTACAATGGGCTGGACTCTACCGGACAGCCCCATATTACCCCGCTGGAGGGCGGCCTTTCCGCTCGCCAGACCGTTACCTATCCCGTCAGCGACCTGTATCCCTATCTTTTTGCGTTGAAAGACTAATTCCCTCGGAGGTATGCCATGCCAATCCTGCCCCGCAACGATAAGACTCCCCTGGGCATTTATGTCCACATTCCCTTTTGCAAGAGCAAGTGCCAATACTGCGATTTTTACTCTCTGTCCGGCAAGGATGGCAAGCTCCAAAATCAATATGTCAAGGCCCTCTGTGCCCACATCCGGGAAACCGGCCCTCTGGCTCCGAACTACCGGGTGGACACGGTCTACTTTGGCGGCGGCACCCCCAGCTTCCTGGGAGCGGATGCTCTGGCGGCGATTCTGACGGCCATCCGCAAGAGCTTCGACGTGGATCCCCGGGCGGAAATCACCTTCGAGGCCAATCCGGATTCCATCACCCGCCGGCTCCTGCGCCGCCTGCGCCGGGAGGGCTTCAACCGGATTAGCTTGGGCGTCCAGTGCGATGACGACCGGATTCTCCATAACCTGGGCCGCCCCCACAGCTACGAGGATGTGGTGCTGGCGGTGAAGCGGATTCGCCGGGCCAGGTATCGCAATCTGTCCCTGGATTTGATGTTCGGTCTGCCGGGGCAGAGCGTGGAGGAGTGGCAAGCCACTCTGGAAAATGTCCTGCGGCTCCAGCCGGAGCATATCAGCTGCTACGGGCTAAAGGTGGAGCCGGGAACGCCCCTCTATGAGCGGCGGATGGTCAGCGACCTGCCCAGCGATGACGACCAGGCGGATATGTACCTGAATGCCGTCAATTACCTCCGGGCCAAGGGCTACCGCCAATACGAAATCTCCAATTTCGCCAAGAAGGGCATGGCTTCCCGGCACAATTTGAAGTATTGGCAGGGCGGCGAGTATCTGGGCTTTGGCCCGGATGCCAGCTCCGACTTCGGCGGCAAACGGTTTACGATGGTTCGCTCGGTGCACCAGTACATCGACGGCATCCAGAATCACGGGCAGGTCATTCGGGACCTGCAGAATATTCCCCCCAGGGAGCGGGCAGGGGAGTACCTAATGATGCGCCTGCGTACCCATGAGGGTATCTGCCGGGAGGAGTATGAAAACCAGTTCCTCCTGCCCTTTGACCCGCTGGAGGAGGTACTCCAACTGAACCGGGAGCACCATTTGGCAATCCTGTCGGAGGGCCGCTGGCGCCTGAGTCCGGAAGGTTTGCTGGTCAGTAACAGCATCTTGTCGGATTTGCTCTTGGCCCAAGATCGCTCCACCCGCAAATAACGCAAAACCGGCTCGCTGCAAAATGCAACGAGCCGGTTTTTACTATAAGCTAATCTCGTCATTGCGAGCCGGCATAACCGGCGTGGCAATCACGTACGGCGATGCACCGCACTAAAAGTATGTCATTGCGAGGGTGCTTGCGCCCGTGGCAATCTCCTGCGAAATGGATGCGGATAACCGCAAATGAGGTCATACCACCCAACTACCAGGAGATTCCCACGGGCCTATCGGCCCTCGGAATGACGCGGTTTCTTTTCCTGTTTCAAATCAATTGGGGGATTGCCACGCCAGTGTGCGCACTGGCTCGCAATGACGTGGTTGGTTTTTGTGCGGATGATTGCATAAACAATCATTTACCATCCTACATGATTAATAATTTCCTACGCCGGCGGACTTCATTTGAAGCTGGAGCTTGTCCGCAATCAGAGCGATGAACTCCGAATTCGTGGGTTTTCCCTTGGTATTGGAAACGGTGTAGCCAAAGAATCTCTGGAGGGTATCCAGATCGCCACGATCCCATGCCACCTCAATGGCATGGCGGATGGCTCTTTCCACCCGGCTGGGCGTGGTCTGGAATGTTTTCGCCACCTGGGGGTACAATACCTTGGTGATGGCATTGATCACGTCCATGTCATTGACGGCGATGATGATTGCTTCTCTCAAATACTGATAACCCTTGATGTGCGCCGGCACGCCGATTTCGTGAATAATCGAGGTGACCATGGCCTCAATGTTGTTTTTGTCCAGCCGGCGGACGGCGGCTGGACGATTCTCGTCCTCGCCCCGAATTTCCTCCAGCCGTTCCACCAGCGCCGTGCAGTCGCAGGGCTTGAGCATCAAATACCGCACGCCCAAATTGGCAGCGGTGTTCGCCACGTATTCGGTGATGAATCCGGATGTAGCCAGCGTGACGGGCTTGCAGTCGGTGTTGCCCAGCGCCTTGAGAATGCTGATGCCGTCTCTCTTCGGCAGCATCAAATCCAGAATCAGCACATCCGGCTTCAGCTCCAGCACAGCGCGCAGGCATTGCTCCCCATCATTGACCATGCCCACGACCTGCAATCCCGGCGATTGCTGCAGCATGGTGGCGAGCTGGCTGCAAAATTCCTCGGAATTATCCGCGATTAAAACGGTAGTACGATTGTCCATAAACTTCCTCTCCTGACGATTTCAGATTTCTCCCCCACGGGCGGCACATTCTCCCCGCCGCCGTGCGACACCTATAATTTAGCATAATGCCCCAGGATTTGCAAGGATAAAGCGAAACAAATCGTTCGTCAAATTTCGCCAAAATACATTAAAAACGTGTTATAACAGAACAATTCGACGAAAAACGACTAAAACGACAGTCCGAAATGTCGAATTGTCGAATGGGGGCGAGTCGCCCGGGGAGAATGGGGGAAAATAATCCGCAAAAGTCCCCGGTTGGTGGTTGTTTTCCAAAAAGAAATGTGCTATAATCAACAAAACAGCAAATTTCGCCCGAAACAAGGAGGCATCTGCCATGTCCGCAGCCTACAATTTCCGCACGTCCTTCAACGGATTCCACCGGGAGGATGTGGTGCACTACATTGAGTACATCAACACCAAGAACGCCGCCCAGCTAAGCCAGCTCAAGGCGGATTTGGCTGCCCTCCAGCAGGAAAATGCCAAGCTCAAATCCAGCGCCGGTCTGGAGGAGCAGGTTGCTCAGCTGAAAAAGGAGCTGGAGCAGGCGAACCAGGCTCGCGTCGAGTTGGAAAAGGAGCTGGCGGAGAAGTCCGCCCAGCTGGATAAGGCCCTGAATTCCCAGCAGGAGGTCAAGCGCTCCACGGATGCGGAGCTTGAGGCTTACCGCCGGGCTGAGCGGATGGAGCGTCAGGCCCAGGAGCGCACTGATGCTATGTACCAGAAGGCTACGGCGGTGATTTCCGCCACCACAGCCAAGGTGGATTCCGCCGCCCTGCAGGTCAGCAGTGTTGCCGACCAGGTTGCCGGTCAGCTGGCAACGTTGCAGCAGGCCATCGCCAGCAGTAAGATTTCGCTGAACGATGCCGCCGCCACTCTTTACGCAATCCGGCCCCAGGAATAAGGATGCACCATTGCGAGCCGGTCTTCGGCTCGCAATGTCTTTTTATATGGAGATAGATGATGAAATGCAGAAAACCTGCCTATTTTGATGATTTTCAATGCCTTGCCGGCGACTGTCCGGACAGCTGCTGCCAGGAGTGGGATGTGCAGGTGGATCCGGATTCTGCCCGCCGCTACCTGGATTTGCCCGGCACCCTGGGGGAGGATTTGCGCCGCTACCTGATGCCCGGGGAGGACGGATGCTACGATTTGCAGATTGTCAACCGCCGCTGTCCTATGTGGCGTGACGACGGGCTGTGCCGCATCCAGGCGGAGCTTGGGCATGAGGGGCTGTGCCAGGTTTGTCAGCAGTTCCCCCGGCTGACCCATGATTACGGCGACTTTGTGGAGCGGGGGCTGGAGCTGTCCTGTCCTGAGGCCGCCCGGCTGATGCTCACCGCCGAACCGACTCCCTTCGTGGAGGAGGAGCTTTCCGGCGGGGTGGAGCCGGAGTATGATACCGATGCCATGGCAGTCCTGCTCCGTACCCGTGCCCGTGCCCTGAATTTGTTGGAAACCGGATCGGTGCAGGAAGCCTTGATACTGCTTCTGCTTTACGGTTATCGGGCGCAGCAGGAGCTGGACGGTGCTGAAGAGGATCTCTTTGTCCCCCAGACAGCCCTTTCCCTGGGGGCTCAGCTGGGGGCGATGGTGGAGCCCACCTCACTGACAGAGTTCTATGCCGGCTTAGAGATTCTCACCCCTACCTGGGCGCAGCGGCTCCAAAATCCCCAGCCCGGTGCCTGGTGCAGGGAGCTGCGGGCCATGGCCCGGTGTGGCGTGGAGCGCTACTGGCTCCAAGCGGTATCGGATTATGACCTGGTGAGCCGGGTGAAGATGATTGTAGCGGGCTGTATTTTGGTTCGCACCCTAGGTGGCGATGTGATTCAAACAGCCCAGCAGTATTCCAAGGAAATCGACAACAGCGCGGAAAATGTGGATGCGGTGCTTGACGGCACTTATGAAGCCCCGGCACTGACCGATGCTAATTTGCTGGCACTGTTGCTGCGGGAGGGTGACTGATGGATAGCAGAGAAACAGAAAACAACACCGGTCTGCGCCTGCTGAAACGGAGCAAAACCGGTCTAATCCGGGTGATTTTCAGCCGCACCGGTCTGGCGCTTTTGTGCTTGCTGGGGCAGGCGCTGGTGTTGCTGGCGGGCTTTTTGTGGTTTGAGCGGCACACTTTTTCGATTATCAGCGGACACCGCCTGATTGCTGTTTTTATGGCAATTTACCTGATTAACACCCCTATGGATCCTACGGCAAAGCTGACCTGGCTGCTGATTATTTTCCCTTTGCCTATTTTCGGTGCGCTGCTGTATCTGTTCACCCGCAGTGAGTGGGGACACCGTACCATGAAAGCCCGCCTGACCCAGATTCAGCGGGAGAACCGCCATGCGCTGCGACAGGATTCGCAGGTCCTCGAAGCGCTGAAAATTGCCGACCCCGGTGCTGCAGCTATGGTCAACTATGTGTCCCGCAGCGGCTGCTACCCCGTGTATTCCGGCTGTGATGTGACCTATTTCCCTTTGGGGGAGGATAAATTCAAGGTTCTGCTGGAAGAGTTGGAAAAGGCGGAAAAGTTCATTTATTTAGAGTATTTTATTGTGGGCGAAGGACTTATGTGGGGAAAAATTTTGGAGATTCTTTCCCGCAAAGCCAAGCAGGGCGTGGACGTGCGGATGATGTACGACGGCAGCTGCGAATTTTCTCTCCTGCCCCGCAGCTACCCCCGCCAGCTGGAAAAGCTGGGCATCCGGTGTAAGGTCTTTTCCCCGGTGCACCCGTTCGTGTCCACCCACTACAACTACCGGGATCACCGTAAAATCCTGGTCATCGACGGCCATACTGCCTTCAACGGCGGCATCAACCTGGCCGACGAGTACATCAACCACGTCTCCCGCTTTGGTCATTGGAAGGATACGGCGGTGATGGTGCGGGGCGAAGCAGCCGAGAGCTTCACCCTGATGTTCTTGGAGCTGTGGAACCTGACTGGGCGAAGCCAGAATCCCATGCCGCCCATGCCCAAGCACATCCCGTCCGGTCAAGGCTTCGTCATGCCCTATGCGGATGATCCTTTGGACGGCGAAAAGGTGGGCAAGCAGGTGTACATCGATCTGCTGAACCGGGCCCGTCGGTATGCGCACATCATGACTCCCTACCTGATTCTGGATGCGGAGCTGGAGGGCGCCCTGATTTATGCCGCCCGCCGTGGGGTGGAGGTGACCTTGCTCCTGCCGGGCATCCCGGACAAGAAGACTCCTTATGCAATCGCCAAAACCTATTATCGTCGGCTGCTGAATGCGGGAGTGCGGATTTATGAGTATACCCCTGGCTTTGTCCACGCCAAGGTCTTCGTTGTGGACGACCGGGAAGCGGTGGTGGGCACCATCAATCTGGACTACCGGAGCCTGTACCACCATTTTGAGTGCGCTACCTATCTGCACAGCGTGGCCTGCATCCCGGAAATCGAGGCGGATTTCCAGAAAACCATCGCCAAAGGCAGATTGGTGACCCGGGAAACCATTCGGACGGAAAAAATCACTGTCCGGCTCACCGGCTGGATTATGAAGCTGGTGGCACCGCTGATGTAACGGCTTGATTTTGATGAAATTTTGTGCTATAATGTCTGCAAATGCTCAGGAAGGAGTGCGCTGTGGAAGATTTAAAACCTGTGATTGCGAAAAACATCACCGCCCTGCGGCAGCAGGCCCGGATGACCCAGAGCGAGTTGGCAGAGCGGCTTAATTATTCTGATAAGGCTATCTCCAAGTGGGAGCGGGCGGAGTCAATGCCGGACGTAGCGGTGCTGAAAACCATTGCGGATTTGTTTGATGTGCCGCTGGATTATCTGATTCGTGCCGAGCATACCAAGCCTCAGCCGGTGGAACCGGAGCCTTTCGTGCCCAACGCGCGGCACAACCATCGTGTGATTACTACCTTGAGCGTGCTGTTGGTGTGGTTCGTGGCCACGCTGGTGTATGTTATGATTGACGTGCTGTGCCCCAGCGCCTGGCGGCATTGGGTGGTATTTTTGTATGCGGTTCCCACCTCGCTGACTGTTTGGCTGGTGTTCAACTCCATCTGGTTCAACCGTCGTACCAACTATGCCATCATCTCCATGCTGACCTGGTCGGCACTGATTGGCGTAGTGGTCACGCTGTTCGCTTATAACGTTCGGGCTTGGCAGATTCTGCTTTTGGGCATCCCCGGGCAGATTATCATCTTCATCTGGTCCCGCCTGCAGTACCATCAACGATAAAAAAAGGGCTGACGCAATTGCGTCAGCCCATGTTTTTTTAGTCTTCGAAGGTCAGAACGTCCTTGTACTTCTCCTTGAACACGTCGTAGACCTTGTTCAGCAGCTCCTCGTCCTCGATGGCCAGGTAGTTCTCGTTCTCTTCATCCACCGGCTCAATCTCCATGATGATAACTTCGGCGGATTCCTCCTCCACGGGCAGCAGGAACAGGTACTCCTTGCCCTCGTACTCGATTACGTCCAGATACTCGAAATCAGCATCGTTGCCGTTCTCGTCGGTCAGGGTCAGGATGTTGCTCTCTTCTTCCAAAATTTCATTGTTTTCCATGATATGTTTCCTCCTTATGCGTTGTAAATAGCCTTGCAGGCCAGCATAGTCATATAGCAGTCCAGCTTGCTCACCAGCTCCATGGGGGCATGCATACTCAGAACGGGCACACCGGCGTCCACGGTGACGATGTTTCGGTTGGCCATATAGGCAGCCACAGTGCCGCCGCCGCCCTGGTCAACCTTGCCCAGAGTGGCAATCTGCCACTTCACACCCGCGTTGTCCAGCACGGTGCGTACGTGACCCATGGCCTCGGCGGAGGCGTCAGAAGCGCCGCCCTTGCCCCGGGCACCGGTGTACTTGCAGATGGCTACGCCGTAGTTCAGCTGGGAGTTGTTCCGGCGGTCGCTGACCTCAGCGAAATTGGGGTCGAATGCGTTGGATACGTCAGCGGACAGGCAGAAGGAGTTGGAGTAGCACTCCATCAGCTTCACACCCTGGCTGTCGCAGAGCATTTCCATGAAGTATTCAAAGGCCCAGCTCTGCATGCCGCTGATGCCCACGGAGCCGATTTCTTCCTTGTCGGCCAGAATGCAAACGGCAGTGTGCTTGGGGGTGCCCATGGTGAGCAGGGGCTCGATTTCAGCAAAAGCGCAAACCCGGTCATCGTGACCGTAAGCGCCAATCAGGCTCCGGTCCAGACCCACCTCCCGGCACTTGCCGGCGGGGACGACCGTCAGCTCGGCGGACAGGAAGTCGGCTTCGATGATGCCGTACTTCTCGTTCAGGAGCTTCATGATATTGAGCTTTACCAGGTCGCTGCCCTCACCCTCCAGGGGTTGGCTGCCCATGATGACGTTCAGCTGCTCGCCAGCGATGCCCTCTGCCAGGGGCTTTTTCATCTGATCTGCTGCCAGGTGAGGCAGCAGATCGGAAACCACCAACACGGGGTCGTTCTCGTCCTCACCGATGGTCACCTGCACCACGGAGCCATCCTTGCGGTAAATCACGCCGTGGAGAGCCAGGGCGATGGTAGGCCACTGGTACTTCTTGATGCCGCCGTAGTAATGGGTCTTCAGGTAAGCAATCTCAGAATCCTCGTACAGGGGATTGGGCTTCACGTCCATCCTGGGGGAGTCCACATGGGCGGCACAGATGTTGGCACCCTTAGCCAGACTCTCGCTGCCAATGACAGCCAGAATGATGCTTTTGCCCCGATTGTTGTAGTAGACTTTGTCGCCGGGCTGGAGTTCCATGCCGGCGGTCAGAGGCTTAAAGCCGTTCTTTTCAGCGACGTCAACCGTCCAAGCGGTGGCTTCCCGCTCGGTTTTACAGGCGTCCATAAAAGCCATGTAGCGCTTGCAGTAGTCATCCATTTCCACACGCTGCTGCTCGGTTAGAGCGGTGTGACCGTTCTTGGGGGCCATCAACAGCGCTTCGCGCAGTTCTTCGTTGGTCATAGTCATTCTCCAATCTTTAATGCGATAAATGATTGTTTGCGGGCATGGCCCGCGGCAAATCGCGTCACCTACCCAGGCGGTAATCGAACACCTTTGGGCACACTCGGTAACGAACGGCTCTGTAAATCGTACAGAAATGTCTGTCATCGTGAGGGCCTTTAGGCCCGTGGCGATCTCCTCTAAAGGGAACTGATATGTTTTATTGTCAGGAGATTGCCACGCCAGCTTACGCTGGCTCGCAATGACGTGCTATTTTTTACACCGCTAAACAATCATTTCCCTTATGCTTTCATTATACCCAATTCCTCGAAAAAAGCAAGGCATTTAGCCTGAAATGTGGGCAAATCTCCGTCATTGACCAGCGTTTGGTCGCACAGAGCCTCGAATTCTGCGGCGCTCTTTTGCGCGGCAATGCGGCTACGGGCATAATCTTCGCTGATACGCTCCCGGTCCATGAGCCGCCGCACCCGGATTTCCTCGGGAGCGGTTACCGCCACAGTCACATCGCACAGCTCGTTGAGTTTGCTTTCAAACAGCCCAATGGCATCAATGGCCACCAGACCGGGCTTGTCCTTCAACTGCCGAAAAACCTCATTTTTGATGGCGGCGTGGGTAATTTTGTCCAAATCTGCCAAGGCTTCTTTGTCGGAAAAGACGATAGCACCCAGCTTTTTTCGCTGTAAAATTCCATGTTCCACTGAGCCGGGGAATCGGGCTTCGATGGCAGAGAGTAGGGCGGGGTCAGTCTGTAAAAGGGCGTGATAAATTTGGTCGCAGTCCAAAACCATGCCGCCCAGCCTCTCCACCTGCTTGAGCAAAGTGGTTTTTCCGCTACCGGTGGGGCCGGTAATACCGATAATCATAGAACTTCCTCCGCATCTACGATGTGGAATGCCGCCGCCTTTTTCAGCCGGTTTTGCACTGCGTAGGCTACGCCACCGCCCACCGGGCACCGGGCATAAACCTGGTGCACCGCCGGGTCATCCAGCTCCCGCAGCGCCGCAAAAAGTCCGGCGGACAGGGAATTCACATCCGCCTCCTGCCCGTAGGACAGGGGGGCGCAGCCTTCGTACAAGCTCAGCTCTTCCTCGAAGCACAGCACCCGGTCGCCGGGTACGAAATTCGCCCGGATGTACGCTGCTGCCTTTTCCCGACTGCCGGATACAATCACCACCTCACTTTGGGGGGCATAGTGCCGGTACTTCATGCCGGGGGCTTTCACAACTTCGTCTTTGTCGATCTGAGCAGTGACCGCCTTATCCACAACCAGGTCGCCCAGCACTTCGATGAGCTGCTCCGGGGTAATCCCGCCGGGGCGCAGAAGCCGGGGGCGCTCTTCGGTCAGGTCCACGATGGTGCTTTCCACACCCACTCGACAGGCGCCGCCGTCCACAATGGCGTCGATTTTGCCGTCGTGATCATGGGCCACGTGTTGGGCGGTGGTGGTGGAGGGCTTGCCGGAGATGTTGGCACTGGGTGCGGCAATGGGTACGCCGGCCAGCTCGATGATGCGTCGGGTCACATCGTTATCCGGGCAGCGTACCGCCACGGTGCGTAGTCCGCCGGTGGTGCGCTTGGGCACGATGGACCGGGCGGGTAGCACGATGGTCAGAGGGCCGGGCCAAAATTTCTCCGCCAAATCGTAGGCTTTTTGGGGGATGTGGTGGCAGAACAGCTCAATCTGCTCCGGGCCGGAGATGTGCAGAATCAGGGGGTTGTCCTGGGGACGACCCTTGGCAAGAAAAATCTTCGCCACTGCAGCCTCGTCCAGACCGTTGGCACCCAGACCGTAGACGGTCTCCGTGGGGATGGCTACCAGACCTCCATTTTTTATGATTTCCGCCGCAATACAGGCTGTTTCCGGGTGATTTGCCGATAAATATTGAGTTTTCATCGGTTTTCCTCCAATCTCAGGTTGGTCAGATAAAGGATTGTTTGGCGGTGTAAAAAATTGCACGTCATTGCGAGGGCGGCTATGCCGCCCGTGGCAATCCCGTATGGCTGTGCTACGCAGTTCCGCGTCGGTTTTCTTCCGTTTTTCTATGGGAAATTACCGTTTTCCTCCAAGATGGTTCCCGGAAAATCCGGGGGGTTGCCACGCCAGCTTACGCTGGCTCGCAATGACGTGGTTCTTTTTTTGTGCACCGCTAATCCTATAAACAAGCATTTATCTCACAAACCTTGGTGTGTAAAAGGAGCAGCCGGCAGGCGGCTGCTCCTTTGGGGTCAATTACACAGTGGGCTGGTTGGCAGCCTCGATGATCTTGACGAACTTCTCGGGCACCAGGGAAGCACCGCCAATCAGACCGCCGTCGATGTCGGGCTGAGCCAGCAGCTCGTATGCGTTCTTCTCGTTCATGGAGCCGCCGTACAGGATGGAGATGGCGCGGGCATTCTTGGAGCTGTACAGCTTGCGAACGACGGAGCGAATCATCTCGCAGACTTCCTCGGCCTGCTCGGGGGTAGCGGTCAGGCCGGTGCCGATGGCCCAGATGGGCTCGTAGGCGATGATGACCTTGCGAATCTTCTCCTCAGGCACACCAGCCAGGCCCAACTTGATCTGCATGGTGATATGCTCGGCAGTGATGCCTGCCTCACGCTGAGCCAGGGTCTCGCCGCAGCACATGATGGGGGTCAGACCAGCTTCCAGAGCGGCCAGAACCTTGGCATTGACATCGGCATCGGTCTCGCCATACATCTCACGGCGCTCGGAGTGACCGATGATGACGTACTTGCAGCCAGCGTCCACCAGCATGTTAGTAGCGATTTCGCCGGTGTAGGCACCGGAAGCCTTGGCATTGCAGTTCTCAGCGCCGATGCCCACGCGGGTCTCACGCATAGCGCGAACGGCAGCGGGGATGCAGACAGCGGGGACACACAGAGCCACGTCACACCAGCGGCCCTTGGGCATGATGCTCTTGAAGGCGGTCATGAATTCCTTGGTTTCGCTGGGGGTCTTGTTCATCTTCCAGTTGCCAGCGATAACAGTCTTGCGGTACTTTCTATTCATTTTTTCTGATTCTCCTTAATATATGCACATCGTGTCGATGCGAAATTACATGATTTCGTCATTGCGAGCCAGATTGCGCCGGCTCGCAATGACGTGACTATTTGGGAATTACTTATCCTGCAGGCAGGCAATACCGGGCAGCTCCAGACCTTCCAGGAACTCCAGGGAAGCGCCGCCACCGGTGGAGATATGGGTAATCTCATTGGCGAAGCCCAGCTGCTCGCAGGCAGCAGCGCTGTCGCCACCGCCGACGATGGTGATGGCCTCGGAGTCGGCCAGAGCCTGAGCGACAGCGATGGTACCCTTGGCCAGGGTAGGGTTCTCGAACACGCCCATGGGGCCGTTCCAAACGACGGTCTTGGCGTTCTTAGCGGCATCAGCGAACAGCTCACGGGTCTTCTCGCCGATGTCCAGGCCCATCTTGTCAGCGGGGATGGAATCGGAGGAAACGGTCTCCACTTCAATCTCGCCATCGATGGGGTTGGGGAAGGAGGAGGCAACCACGGTGTCCACGGGCAGCAGCAGCTTAACGCCCTTGGCCTCGGCCTTGGCCATCATTTCCTTGCAGTAGTCAATCTTCTCAGCGTCCAGCAGGGAGGTGCCGATGCCGTAGCCCTTGGCAGCCAGGAAGGTGTAAGCCATGCCGCCGCCGATGATCAGGGTGTCGACCTTCTCCAGCAGGTTGTTGATGACGTTCAGCTTGTCGGAGACCTTTGCGCCGCCCAGGATGGCGACGAAGGGACGCTCGGGGTTGGCCAGAGCCTTGCCCATGATGGAGACCTCCTTCTCCACCAGGAAGCCGCAGACGGCGGGCAGATGGTCAGCCACACCAGCGGTGGAGGAGTGAGCGCGGTGAGCGGTGCCGAAAGCATCGTTGACGAAGATCTCAGCCAGGTCAGCCAGGTTCTTGGACAGCTCGGGATCGTTCTTGGTCTCGCCCTTGATGTAACGGGTGTTCTCCAGCAGCATGACCTGGCCTTCCTGCAGAGCAGC
>JBGVDR010000062.1:0-10487 GCA_045119455.1 Faecousia sp. | reverse complement strand
ATGAACCTGATTGAGCGCCGGAACAGTTATAATAAGACTTACCTCATAGGTGCATTTATTTGTAACCATAACCTGGGCCAGTGTCTGCATGACTTTAAATGACGGACTGGAGGCCTCAAGGCTTACCGTAACATTCCACGGATTAGGAACATAACCCGCAGCCATGCCGCCGTCAACGCCCATACGCGCCTGGGCGTATTCGTGCTCATCGCCGTCGATCATTTGGTCAGTAGAAAAATTTGTAATTGGAACGCCGGCAGGATAAAGATCCTCCACGATCATGACCATGCTCGCGTTGGCGCTCGTAATATCAAGTAAAGGTACTGTAGCTTCCATTTTTCACCCCCATTAAACTATTGCGGTGCTAGGCAGATTGATCTTATGAACAGATCCGCCGTAAGTGTACCAGAAATTGCAAGCCGGCGACTCGCGATGCTGTCTAATCTGTGCGGTAGCGTCAACGATCTGCAGGTAGTAGCCTGAATTGTAAAGCTCGGTAGAGATGTCAAGGCCGCCGGTTTCACGCTGGATCTCATTTTTCTGAGTCTGCGACAGGTTAACCCCGATATCAATAGTGCCGTTCGCGATTGCACGATCTACCACGTCCTGAACCCAGCCGCGGATCAGTGTATAGCCCGCATCGGTGTATGGTACACGCGGAGTCATTTCAAATCCCGCAAGGATCTGAACCTGCAGCGCATTATTAAGCCATGTAGAATTGAGATAAGTGTCAATCCATCCAAATTGGCCGTCAATCTGGCCGTTCTGGAACAGCACGAACGCGTCATTGCGGCTTGCATAATCACCCATAAAGTTAACGCCGTTTGCTATAAGGTTGCGGGCTTTTGCCTTTTCAGTAATTACAGCGGCTAAGCCGGACTGAGCCTTGTAAGCAAAGGTAATTGTACTATTATTGCGATCCCAGGCAATGGATGCCGCGCAGCCCATTACAAAAGCAGCATAAAGCGGACTGTTATATACGTGAGTTAAACCTTCGGCGTTTAACTGTCTTAACTGATATGTGATTGAACTTGTATCACTGTCAGTCAGCACAGCGGCCTCATCGGTCCAGCGGACATATAAGTACTGGTTGCCCTCATTGAATTGAGTCTGTACCCAGCCCACGATCGCGGCGTTCTCATCATATGTGAGCGGTGTCGTGTTAATGGTTGTAAGGGTTACCCAGTTCATTGAGGTGTTTGTTACCAGGTCAAGAACCTGATCAAAAGTCTTTGCCAGGTAGCCGGCGCAATTCAATACCGGATTGTCGAGTTTTAACAGTGTGGCAATATCGCCGCCGATCTCGGTGATCACGTTTTCCGCGGTTGTTGCGCTGTCGGTCAACTCAATACGCGGGCCGCGTCCGTCGCTGTTAACCAGTGCCAGGGAGTAGGTTTCCCCGGAGGCGTTGATCTTACTGTTAATCGCGGTAAGTGCAGCGCTCACGGATGTAACGGCGGATAGGTCCGCTGTATAGGTGTGTGCGGTACCGTCGTTAATGGTCAGTGTAGTGGCTGCGGTTAACGCTGTCAGCAGTGTGGCAAGATTGCCAAGATCGCCGCCTGCCACATATGCGCCGCGGTCCGTACGCATAGCGCCTGAGACCATCAGGGTGCTAGGTGCAGTCAGCTTGTTATTGTAGCCGTTAAAGTAAATCTGTGCGGCTTTGTACTCTGTAGAGCTGTAGCCGTACCATTTCCCCACGCTTGCGGCATCCGCGAACTGCTGGATTGCTCCGGCGGCGGGTGCTGCGGCACTGTCGGACAAAAACAGTCCATTGAAAACAAGGTCTGTTCCGGTACCGGCAAGAACTCGCGGCGTGATCTTAACTAATTCACTTGCAGGAATAGTCATTTTTTAGATCTCCTATTTGATATTAATCATGATTATTATCGACGTTTTCCGTCAACATCCAACCCGGAGCGCTCTCCCGTGTTTCAGGTGTGTGCGCTTTGACTGATCTCACATCTACACGGGTGAAAAAATCCGCGTCGGTTGCAACGTTAAAACGCTGGCCTATATGTAATTTTACATTATATCGGGCTGTATAATTTTTTGTTTCGTCCCAACCCGTGATATTGGTCACGTTTTCAGCGAATAAACTTGACAAACCATATTTAGCAAAGAACTTGACCGCCGTCGGACTGCGGGCCAGCAGCTCAATTATCTGCGCCCGCTCCGCCGTGATCTCCTGCTTTTGCATCGGCTCGGCACTGCAAAAATCAATACTGATTATATGCTCCAGCATCTCACTTGCCCGCTCTTTGTAGCTTTCCTGCGGCTGGTCGTACTCGTATTGATAATGGTTTGTGCCGTGACGGATTGTGCTCACATGCGCGATTATACAAAGTTCGGTACTGGTACTTACAACCGGGGCATCATTAAGCCCCGCGCGTATAATCTGATCTGCGGTCAGTTGTTTGCTGTCCGCGTCCTCCGGATTGTACGCATAAGCCTTCACGAACTCATAAACCGCCGCCAGAATATCTACGGCCATACGCTCACCCCATTGATCAGTTTATCCAGCACTCCGGCACCGTTAACCTCACCGGCGTGCTGCTCCTCTGTCATTTCCTCGATCTGCTCTTCCGGCTTTTCCAGGGCGGCCTTTTCCCCGGTAATTTCACGGGATTTGAAAACGTCAGCGAACTGTCGGCCGTTGTATTTTCCGCCTAAACCTGCGCGGATCGTGCCGTTGCTATCTACCATTATGCGGGCACCGCGGCCGATTGTTACCCAGCGTGTAGAATAGCGGATCAGATCTTCGGGGATCGCATCCTGGGCCATTTTTTCCCACCTTGTCTCTTTAATTGCCTTTATATAAGCATCATAGAGCGGGGCCAGCTTTTTAAGATCTGATTTGCTCGGCCATAAATCGCTAGGGGCATAGTTAACCAGAAAATGATTGCTTTCTCCCTTCGATTCCATTTTGTCCTTCACATACCCCTCAAAACCGCGGGCGGCCATTTCCCTGATTGTGGTCCAGTATGCTTTTGATCTGTATTTATCGGCTTTCTGTGCAGCCTTGTAAAAGTCTGTATCATGTAAAGCCCTATGCAGGTCTACAGCAGCCTTATACAGCTTTTCCGACTGCCTCAGCTTGTAGGTGTTTTCAGTTCCGTAATTATCGGCTCCGGTTCCTACAATGTAGTTATCCATTGCGTGGAACCACTCGTGCGCTACGCATCCGGCGCCGCCGTATTTGGTCAGGTTAATAACCTTTGTATCCGGTTCGTAATGCGCCAGGGCGGCGTTTTTGCCACCAACGCCACGGGCACCAAAAGCAAGCCCCAGGGAACCGTCAAGGCTTATATCTTTTGTGGTTATGCCAGTAACCTTAGACAGATCGTGCAATGCGTCATATGCCTGGTCCATTAAGTTTTGACGGGATAACTCTCCGGATTGAGCAACCCAGTTTCCAAATTGAACGCCCCTAAACCCAAAGGCTTTGTCATAATCGCTAGGCGTTGTTGCCTTTCCTTTTCTGTAGTCTCCGCCGTGACGCTCATTAGATCTAAATCTTAACTTGCTTTCGTCCACATCATACGATGCCTTAATAGCGTTATAAGTTTCGGTAAGCTCTAAAGCGTGCGCCGGTGTATTGAACAGGCGGGCGTCCTTCACATCGTCAAACTCTTTTAACGGTGTATAATTGCGGTCGCCTTTTTTAGCAATGAAATATTTGTTTTTATTGCGATCCCAGTAAATATTAAAAGTATAGGCCTTTTTCTTAAGGTCCACTTTTGCCTTTTCTGTTTCCGGGCTGGCCGTCTGGATAATGTCGGCCAGGGCTTTCATAGCCTCCTCCTCATACGGGCCTTTAGCTTTACTGTCATACATATACGCAAAATCTTTGCCGGGCGCAGTTATTACATTAAACTCTCCCCTGCTGGTCTGCGCGTAATAAATCGGATAATTTCCGCTAAACGCGCCCCGTTGCCATGCCCTTGCTGCCTCTTCCTGCATCTTTTTAGGTCTTAAGTCGATCAGTTTTCCCTCGGCGGCGTCTCTTAGAGCAAGCATAGGACTGATTGACCCCGATCCGGCTCCTACCTTGCTTACATCGCCCCAGGAGCTGCGGGGCAAATTAGCAAGGAGTAATTGTGTGTGGCGGGCGTTACCCTCTAAACCGCTAACCTTACCGGACTTAACTATGGCTGCGGCTTTTGACCTTAACTCGTTAACCTCATCCACCCACCGGCCGCGACCCCACCTGCTGCTCGGTTTTCTACCCACCTGCATGCGCAAGGCCATAACCGCGGCGGCCACGTTATTGTCCTGGATATCATTAAGGCTATCCACCGGCCATGTTTTGCTTAACGGCTTTTTAAGCAGATCTTCGGATGTTAATTCGGTATCAAGGCTTTTATATAGGTCTTTTCTTGCGCCGGCCAGGTACTCACCAAAATCTTTGATGTCGGTCTTTTTAACTTCCTCAACATCCTTATTTTCAGGAATTAGCGATCCTTGCTCCGGTTTCTTTTCATCGGTCTTTTTCTTTTCCTCGGCCTTTTTCTTTTCTGCGGCGGCTTTTTGCTCTGCTGCTTTCTTTTCTGCAGCGGCTTTTTGTTCAGCGGCCTTCTTTTCCGCGGCGGCTTTTTGCTCAGCGGCTTTTCTGTCGGCCTCTTTTTCCTCCGGAGTCTTTTTCAGTTCCTTTAAAGCCTCATTAAGGGTCATTCCCACCACGTCTTTGCTCAATCCCTTTAGGACCTTACCTGTCGATTTACTTATGCACACGGGGCGCCCGCCGTGCCTTTTTCCGTCGCTGCCTTCCTCTGCCCCTATTGTGATCCACTTCTCATCCGGATCGGCGTCCTGCGCCATGCGCTTGATCCCGCGGATAAAAGCCAGTCCGCGTTTAAAGGCGATCGCGATCTGCTGTGCTGTTTTTGTGTTCATTCTTAGCCCCTCTATTTTATGGTTCTTACCTTAACCGTTGTATTCTGATCTAAATCCTGCGCCTTCGCAGCTTTGTCTTATCTGGTTTCTTTTCTGCCTACTACGTCGTCGACAATCCATAGGCTGTCAGGGTTGAGGTCCTCCCTGCGTAGTTCATCCAATGTCTTAACCTCATTAGTGTCCGGGTTGCGGAGTTGTAACGCCTTCTCACTTCCGCAGTAGGTGGTGCCATATCCGCTATCCCATACCACCATCTTAATCCCTTTCTTGTTTAGCGCTTGGGCTAACTCTGCGGGGTCGGACTCAGGGGTAAATACTTCAAACTTGCCATTGCTGTACCAGATAGACATTTGGTCAGAACTATCGTCGGAGAGCTCGTCATTATTGCCGTCAAGGCTTCCGAAGTATGATTTAATGGTATCTAGGGATTCTTTAGTGAAGGGTTGACCGTTCGCTATTTCGTAGGTGGTTCCCGGCTCTATTTTTGCGGGTTTCTTTTCGGCTGCCTTCTTGGTTTCTGCCTTCTTGGTTTCTGCCTTCTTGGCGTTTGGTTCCGGACCGTCAATTGGTACAGCGTGTGCCTCCTCCCCCTTGCCTATGGTTCTCCAGTGAATTTCTTCGTCCTTCTTTGCTTTGGCGTCCTGTGCCAACTGCTGCATACCACGCACAAAAGCCGTGCCGCGCTTAAATGCGATGGCCGCCTTAACTGCTTTAGATTTATTCATAATTGTTACCCCTTTGTCTAGTTTTTCGGTACTTTTCAATTATAATTATATAATTTTTTGTCTAAAATGCAAATATTTTTATATAATTTTTTATGCTAGGTGTCACAATTTATGACTCCTCAGGGTTAAAATACTCATCCATAACTTCCCTTAATTGCGGCGGTATTTCTGTCTGCTGACTTGCTAAAAGCTGCACCCAGCCCGCAGGGCTAAAGTCCTCAGCCACCTGGTAGACTTTCCAATAGGTGCCGTCAAGCGGCCTATAAATAAAATCACCGGTGCGCCCCAGATATCGGATCATGCCCGCAGGCGCGGCGGTATAGTCCGCGGTGCTGTACAGGTAGAACTTACGATCTCGCGGCGTTCTTTCCGTGTCGTTAATGACCTTTAGATCTTCACCGCCCAGCGTTTGCACCTGGGCCCCTACGCTTTCCGGTTCGCCGTATGTCGGAACTATGCGGCCCTGAATATTTGCATTGCCTAGACTGCGGATCAGGAGGACCGTTTCATCCGCGTTATTGAAATTGATCGCAGTGCGTACAATGCCGTGTAGATTAAGACTCATAACGCTTTAAAGCCTCCGTGATTACCTCGGCGGCCGGTCTTTTCTCCACCGCGCCGAATAAATCAAATTCAGGGCGGTCGGCCTCAGCCTTAAGCGCCTTAGCTACGGCGTTCAATTTGCCGGTTATCTCCCTTGCGCTTGTAGCTTTAAAGATTTTTGTAATAGCCCGCTCGGCGGCGTCGCTTTCCTCGGTTTTGAACATGTCGCGCTCGACCCCGATATCAGCTACGTTTCCCATTGTTCTGGCCTCGCCTATGGCCCTTTCTGCGGCTCCGGTGATTAGGTCCCTTATTTCCGGATTGCTCTCCGCGATGTCTGCGACGCGCGCGGCGGCGCCCTGCAGTCCCTTCATAATGCGGGCCTGATCCATGCTTGCAGCCTGGGACGCAATATGCAGTAAAGGCTCACTGTTATACGCCTTTGCAAACATTGCAGCCTTAAGGCGTTCCTGCGCCTGGCGTGTAGGAAAACCTTCGGTATCTCTTAAATTACCGCGTTCGCTCTCCGGCATCTGGTCAATAAAGGCGCTTACGGCGGCCGGAGTCGGGGATCCGTCGGCGTATGTTTCAATGCCTTTTAGGTCTATGCGTTTCGTGTCGTTCTGCGCCTGCTCCATTGCCGATAGGTTCATACCACCGGCGGTGTTTGAGCGATCGCCGATATCAGCGGTCACGTCACTAGGCTGCATAACTCTAACCAGTACCGGGTTTTTGACTTTGACAATGCTCTCTATGTCGACTCCGTGTGTTGGGTCGTCAATAAGTGCATCCTTATAGTCTCCGGCGGTGCCCTGCTTATATGCTCTCTGCATCGCGGCTATGCGGCCGTTGCCCGCAATAGCACGGGTTACATTAGGGTCATCACTATAGAACTTATCATTACGATAGCCGCTATAATTGTGCGATGCGGCTACGTCTGCAGCGTCAACAACTGCATACTGAACATTTATCTTTCTGCCCTTTGCATCAGTAGCCCGAACAATGTGCCCCATATTTGCAGCGGGGATCTTACCGTATGCGACAACCGGGGCACCGTCCGCAAGGGTCCGGCTTGCACTTAAGCGGTCATAATCGGGATTTCTGGCTATAGATATGATCTGCTCGCGGCTGGCCTCTCCGGAGCGGTCACGGTTTTGGATGTGTTCCGGATGAACTTTAGCCGGTAAAGTGTAGTCCATTGTCTTTTTGTTCGCCTGCTCTTTGCGCTGCCAGGCTTTCTCATTTATGAACTTTTTGCGCGGGATGTTATCGATCTTAACCCCGGTAAACTTTCCGCCCATACCCGCTAAAACTCGGCCCTCTCCGCTCAGTAATACGTGCTGGCCGTTACCGTTTTCAGCGTTAACGGTTACCCAGTGCTCGCCCTTTTCATTATTGAGCTTTGTCGCGATATCACTCTGCGCCCTATCCTGGGCCAGCAGGCACATACCGCGGTAAAACTTAAGCCCCAGATTGAACGCGTTAATTATGTGATCTATCTTCATTTTTCACCCCTACACTATTATAGATTAGGATCAACCCTTTTTTATTTTGGATTGCTCAATCTGCGATCTCCCTCAATTTTTCAGTGTACATCTTTAGCCGCTGGGCCAAAAGTACAAGATCTAAAGGATGGGCCCTGCCGTGCAGCTGTACGTCCTTTTTTATGCCATGCATAATGTCGTCGATCTTTGCCAGGCTTTCACGGGCAAACTGTCGCTGATTCTCCGTTTTCATGCCACCCACGGCACGGTTTTTAACATCCCGCAGCATATCCATATAATCGGCAAAGCGGGATTGAGTTTTCTGCATTGTGTCTTTTTCTGACTCCGGCCATACGCCGCGCCAGTTATTAAAATCACGGTGAAGATCAAAGCCATAACGCAAAATGCTTTTAGATTCATTTTCCGCACGTTTAGCGGCTTTTTGCTCTGGAGTATGCTCTTCGCTTATCTGTTTGCTTTCTGTTTGCTCTTTGCTTATTTGCGGCTCATTTTCGCTTTTTATTTGCGGTTTTTGTGGAACTTCCGCATTTTTCGCATTTAATTTGCTGTTTTTTTCACGTTCACGCTCTGCATTAAGTCCGCGGATTGCAGCCTTAAGGCTTTTACCTTTAGAGCGTTTACCACCCAGCCCCGCAACCACGCGGCCGTTATCGTCAACCTTAACGTGAATACCCTTGCGGCCGCCTTTGCCCTCTGCGTCGGCTTTCTTTGCTCCGATTGTGATCCATCCGCCCTTGATCTGTGCATCCTGGGCCATTGTGCGCTTTAATCCGCGTATGAACATGAGCCCCGCTCTAAAAGCGGCGGCGGCCCTTATTGCCTGCTGTGCATTCATTGGTCTAACCTCCTGTGCTCCGCGTTATGGTCGTATTCCCGGCCTCTGCGGTACCCTTTGTAACCTTATAATTTACTGCGTTTAACATTGTCCCGGTGCGTACAAGCGCCTGAGCCCTGGAGCTCCCTCCGGTCGCATCGGTCCGGTGACCCGCAGCACTTGCTGCTAAAAGCTGCATAGTTAACGGCGCCCTGGTCTTAAATCTTTCATCCGGCGTGCCGTTGCTCGCGATTGTTGTCTGCAGGTCCTTTTTAATCATGGAGCCGACTGCGTTTAATATACGCTCATTGTCCTGCTGGCCGTGAGCGTTGCGGACATTATCAGCTATGAACTTATCCCATTTATTGCGGTATGCTCGGGACGTTGCCCCGAACATCGGACGCGGTGGCAGTATGAGCATAGATCCAGGCATCGGCGCATTTTCACCCAGGATCCCACGGAAATAGGCGGACTGTTTCCGGGTTACATATTGCACCCAGCCGCGCTCTAAATAACTTGCGTATGTGGCGATCCGCGGGTCAAAAATACCCACGGTTACGCTTGCCTTCTCCGTGCTCTTGTCTTTAAAAATTGTGGATTTAGCTTTCTGCGCCCACGCGCTCAGCTTATTTGATACGGCGGTCGCCAGGTTCTTTAGTCCGTCGAATGTAAACATAGATCACCCCCACGGGTGCACATGGTTACTAAGATAGATCCGTCCGCCTAAACGGTACGGGGCCAGCATAAGCCATACCTGCATCCCGCAGTTTGTACGGTTCCAGAACTCTGCGGCGGCTGAATTGCCGGACTTTGGCAGATCAAACGACGTGCTCACACTTCCCTGACTTGCGCTCGCTACACGGCCCACCTGGTCAACCGGTAATGATGCCATATAGAGCAGGTGGCAGGTGGCGCGATCTAGTAGGTATTTTCTGAAATAATTGTGTGGCGGGTCATATGGATATATGCTCGCGTCGTCATTATGAAAATAGGTCTCGGCGCTGGTAAAGGCCGCTGTGATCATTGTATCCGCATATTTTGTTTCATCCTCAAACGCCGGGTATTCAGAGCGGAAAACCCCGACCGAAAAATCATAAACGGCCATATAGCACCTCTGTGTAATTACATTGTCAATACATGCTTATTTTTTCTTTACTTCTTCTACTTTTAACAGTGTCGGATCTAAAGGTTCCAGGCCGTGCTTCTGTGCCTTAACGTCGCGGCTGTTGTGAATTGCCTTAGGATCGTCAATAAGCATAATGCATGGTGGCATACCATTGTATGAATTAAAGGCACGCTCTTTACCGTGCATACGGATGATGTTTTCCCAGTCCTCTTTTTCGATTTTAACCGCTACGGACTGACCAACGCCCAGGAGGATCCCCTCGCCGTCGTTAATGCCTGGGAAAATTACGGTCTTTGTGCCGCCGCCCTTTACCGGTACATCATCAAACATTATCCCGTGTGGCAGGTGTACGGCCACGGTTACCTGAGTGCTGGAGTTCTGCGGGATAGCCTTCACTTCATCGGTGCTCTTTTCAACTACCTGCAGTTTTTCTTTTTTTGGTGTTGCCATAAATTGGTCTCCTGAATTATTAGCTATTTACAAACGGGGTCCTTTTGGACCCCTAAAGGATAAACACAGAAAAATAAACCTTAAATTCCGGTCATTGTCTGAATGAGTGACGGTCTCTTAATGATTGCGCCCCAGGTGCCGCCGACAGCTTTCTGCTTGAATGCGGACATCTCAGGAACCACGCGGCCGAGTCGCATTTTTTCTGAGTATGCCAGCTCTGCGGTCTGCGATGCAAACAGTTCAGGAACGATCATATACATCATTTCACCGGCGCCGGTGCTCAATTCAGGCAGCTGAACGATTACGATGTTAGGGAAATTATCCTTTAACATCTTTGCAGCGCTCAGGCCATAGGTATTGAGAGCGTTTAAATATGAGGCTCTTGCATTAGACACTGCGAGCACGATCGGGCTGTCAGCGTCGAT
>JBGVDR010000061.1:0-3365 GCA_045119455.1 Faecousia sp. | reverse complement strand
TGGAGATGGAAGCGCCCAGGCAGGCGACGACCTCAACGGGGTTCTCGTGGTCATTGGCCAGAACGGTTCAGGTCACGACGGTGTCGTTGCGCAGCTCCTCGTCGAAGAGGGGACGCATAGGACGGTCGATAATACGGCTGTTGAGGATGCCACGCTCGGAGGGCTTGCCCTCACGGCGGTTGAAGGAGCCGGGAATGCGGCCCACGGAGTACATTCTCTCTTCAAACTCGATGGTCAGAGGGAAGTAGTCAATACCGGCCTTGGGGATGGGGTTGCAGGTGCAGGTAGTCAGCACCACGGTGTCGCCGTAACGGCAGATGCACTCGGCGTTAGCCAGTTCAGCGACCTTACCGGTTTCCACGGTGAAGGGACGGCCGCCGATTTCCATCTCATAAACATGATGGTTGGGATACTGCTTACGAGTAATCATTGGTAATAACCTCCTTAAAGTATTGCTGTCATTCCGAGGAGCGAAGCGACGTGGGAATCTCCCGGATTTTCAGGCTGACCTGAAGAATTTGGAGATTGCCACGCCAGTGTGAGCACTGGCTCGCAATGACATGTGTTGTTCGGGAGGTTTAGCACTTGAAACAAGCGGCGAGTCGCCGCTGACAATGCGAGCCTTCGCTCAGGCAATTGTCGCTACATCCTTTGGGCACGCCCGGTTCGTTACATGGTAAACGAATGGGGGTTGAATGGATCACAGCCTCTTTCAACTGCTAAATATCTCCCGATAGATTCTAATAAGGCTTCTCCTCAAGGAGAAGGCTTGGGTGTGTTGCAAGAAAGAAAGGGGCGAATCATTCGCCCCTTCGATATCTTACTTACGGATACCCAGCTTGGCGATCAGAGCACGGTAACGGTTGATGTCCTTGTGTGCCAGATAGTCCAGCATCTTGCGGCGCTTACCAACCATCATCAGCAGGCCACGGCGGGAGTGGTTGTCATGCTTGTGGGTACGCAGGTGATCGGTCAGCTCGTTGATGCGAGCGGTCAGGATAGCGACCTGGACCTCGGGGGAGCCGGTGTCACCCTCGTGCATTGCGTTCTCCAGAATAACCTGGGTCTTCTTTTCCTTCTGAATCATGGTTAAATCCACCTTTTCTAAATATTTCCCCGGGGCCAAGTAGAGGGTCGGTGTCTTCCCAAAACTGAGCGAAGGGGTCGTCTGGTCATAGCCAGCGTGGCTATGATATCATATTGTTTCCTAAAAGTAAAGGATTATTTTCACACTTTTTCGAATATTTTTCTGGTTTGCTGGGCATTTTTCAGTATTTCTTCCCGCAGGTCCACCAGAGATGGAAACTTGCGTTCCGGGCGGAGAAGGGTATAAAACTCCAGGCTCAGCTCCTGCCCATACAGGTCGCCGTCGAAATCCAGAATCCAGGGTTCCACCGTCACATCCTGCCCCTGCACGGTGGGGCGGGTGCCCACATTGGTCACCGCCAGATATTGCCGCCCGGCAACGAAGGCCTTGCAGGCGTACACGCCGAAGGCAGGCACCACACAATGCTCCGGCAGGCGCAGATTCGCCGTGGGGATGCCCAGGGTGCGCCCAAGCTGCTTGCCGGAAACCACCTGCCCGGTCAGCAGATGGGGGTGCCCCAGAAATTCCACCGCCTGGTCCATGTTGCCCTGCTCCAGCAAGGCCCGGATATGGGTGGAGGAAATCCGGATGCCGTTGCGAACCTGCTGGTCGATGATGCGGCACCGGATGCCGGCATCGGCGCAGGCCTTCGCAAGCTTGTCCGCCGTACCCTCCCCCCGGTAGCCGAAGCGGAAGTCACTGCCGCAGACCAGCCCGGCGGCACCCTTTTTCAGAAGCAGGGCAAAAAAATCCTGCCAAGGCATCTGCATGAGATTTTTGTCGAAGGGGAGTTCCTGGATATTGTCCACGCCATAGCGACAAATCAGCCGGCGGCGGTCTTCGGCTGTGTTAATCAGCCGGGGGGCTAATCCATGAACCATAGCATCGGGATGGTTCAGAAATGTGACCACACCGGCTTGACAACCGGTCTGCTCCGCCAGCTCCCGGCAAGCCGCCAAAAGCGCCTGATGCCCCAAATGCACCCCGTCAAAAAAACCGAGCGCGAAAATGGTTTTCATGGTCATACTCCTCCTCTCTGATGCGGAAAATGCTTGTTTATAGGACTAGCGATGCACAAAAAAAGAGCCTCGTCATTGCGAGCCAGCGTAAGCTGGCGTGGCAATCCCCCGGACTTCCCAGAAACTTTCGATGGAGAAAACGGTAATTCCCATAGAAAAGCGGAAGAAAACCGACCCGGAACTGCGTAGCACAGCCATACGGGATTTCCACGGGCCATGCCCGCAAACCAGCATTGTCTGCTCCAAATCAGACTTCAAAAAAACTTTTGATAGTTAACATAACATTGTTTTCCACCTGGGCGAGCATGAGAAACTCACCGTTCTGGGCATAGGCCCGGTAGGTGCCATCCGCCATGGGCAGAGTAAACGAGCCGCCGTTACGGCACCGCTTTTCCTGGTTGGCAGTCAGCGTCACCGGCGGATATTGGGTGAACAGCGTGTCCACCGCCCGCAGATACTCCCCGGGATTCTCGCAATCCAGCAGCGTCTGCAGGGGTACCGCCTGATCGAGGGTATATTCCCCCGCCTGCACCCGGCGCAGAGCCGCCATGCAGCCGCCGCAGCCCAGCGCCGCACCGATATCCTTGCACAGGGTGCGGATATAGGTACCCTTGGAGCAATGGACCCGCAGCCGGACGGTATTGCCGGAAAACTCCAGACATTCCAGCTCGAAAATTTCAATTTCCCGGGGCTGGCGCTCCACCTCCCTACCCTTTCGGGCCAGGTCGCAGAGCTTTTGTCCATTGACCTTCAAGGCAGAGTACATAGGCGGGATTTGTTGGATTTTCCCCCGGAATTTCGGAAGGATATTGAGAAAATCCTGCTCAGAAATACGAACTTCCTGTTCCGAAAGCACCTGCCCGGTCACGTCCTCGGTATCAGTGGTCAAGCCCAAGCGGAGGGTTGCCTCGTAAATTTTCTCGGCGTGCTCAAAAAACTCCACGCCCCGGGTTGCCCGGTCCACGAACACCGGAAGCACACCGGTGGCCATGGGGTCCAAGGTGCCGCCGTGTCCAATCCGGCGCGTGTTGAACACCCGACGCAGCCGGGCGGTCACGTCCTGGCTGGTCCAGCCTTCCGGCTTATCGATGATTACAATTCCGTTCATAATGATACCTGAGATAAATGATTGTTTAGCGGTGTAAAAAATAGCACGTCATTGCGAGCCAGCGTAAGCTGGCGTGGCAATCTCCTGACAATAAAACATATCAGTTCCCTTTAGAGGAGATCGCCACGGGCCTAAAGGCCCTCGCGATGAC
>JBGVDR010000060.1:0-14311 GCA_045119455.1 Faecousia sp. | reverse complement strand
TCGTGGCCATGCTGAACTACGGCGCCGCCGCTCAGCAGAGTCTGAATTACAAGACCGACTCTCTGATGAATGCCGGTCTGACCGCCGAGCAGCAGGCTCTGGTGAAGCCCTACGACGCCAACATGATGGACAATCTGGTGGACGTGGAGCCTCTGAAGCTCGGCAAGTTCGCCTACAATTCCGCCGGCTACTCCGACCGGAAGCCCTCCGTCTCCTTCGACGGCGCCTTCTCCATCAACTACTACTTCACCACCAAGTTCGTTCCCGAGGGCGATATGAAGCTGTACTACTGGACCCTGTCCGACTACAATGCCTGCGGTGTTCTGACCGCCGGCAACGCTACCGGCTCCATGACCATGACCAACGTGGGTGGCAACCAGTACTGGGGCAACGTGGAGGACATCGTGGCGAAGAACATCGATGAGACCGTGTTTGTCGCTGCAGTGTACACTTACGGCGGTGTCGAGTACGCTACCGGCGTACTGGCTTACTCCGTGGGCAGCTACTGCGAGAGCATGATTGCCGCACAGACCATGACGGAAATCTGCACCGGCGCTGCCGTCTACGGCTACTACGCCAAGGAGTACTTCATTAGCCTGGCAAAGTAAATATTTCAACAAAATCGGTGCGGGTCATAGACCCGCACCGAAAAAAACTGCGTGATACAACAAGATGTATCACGCAGTTTTCATATTAAAGCAATCGAATACCGGCATTTTCGCAGGCAGAGATGGTTGCCTCGTCCCAAACACTGGACTGAACCTCACCTATGTGGGCACAACCCATCATAAGCATACTCAGGCGGGACTGACCGATACCGCCACCAATCGTAAGAGGTAGTTCATTATTGAGAAGCATCTTATGGAAGGGAAGCTCCCTGCGGTCATCACAGCCGGCAATAGTCAACTGACGGTCCAGCGCCTCGGCATCCACACGGATACCCATAGAAGAAATCTCAAGAGAACGCCCAAGAACCTCATCCCAGAAGAAAATATCACAGTTCAAGCTCCAATCGTCATAGTCAGGAGCACGACCATCGTGGGGCTTTCCGGATTTCAGCTTGCCACCAATCTGCATAATGCAAGCGGTGGGATTCTCTTTAACGAAAGCATCCTCCCGTTCGTGACCGGTCATATTAGGATACATGTACTCCAACTCTTGAGTGGTGACAAAGGCTACTTCCCTACTCAAATTCACACGGAGCTGAGGATAGCGCACATGGAGCCGGTCATTGGTGTTGCAAATGGCACCAACAATAGCCCGGACAATCAACTTCAGATAATCCAAATTCCGATTTTCCTTCGTAATGACCTTCTCCCAGTCCCACTGGTCAACGTAAATGGAGTGGACATTATCCAAATCCTCGTCCCTGCGAATCGCATTCATGTCGGTATACAGGCCGTTGCCAATACCAAAATGGTACCGCTTCAACGCCAGGCGCTTCCACTTGGCCAAGGAGTGAACGACCTGGGCATCACTGCCCACGGCAGGTACATCAAAGGAAACTGCGCGCTCATAGCCGTTCAGATTATCATTCAAACCGGAGTCAGCCGTGACGAACAGGGGCGCAGAAACACGCTTTAAGTTCAGAGCAGCAGAAAACTCGTCCTGGAATGTCTGCTTAATATAAGCAATCGCCCGCTGGGTATCGTAGGCATCCAGCACCGGACGATAACCCTCCGGAATATATATCTTGTTCAAAACAATCGCCATCCTTTCGCTGTGCGGAACGCACTGGGCTATTGTAACCCATACCGGAGAAAAAATCAAGTCAAAAACAAATGTCCTCCAGAGATAATACAGCAAAAAAATCTGCCGGAGAATATCTCCGGCAGATAATTGAAAGAATTACTTTTCCTTCTTCTTGGACTTTTCAGCCTTGCGGGCGGCCAGAGCCTTGGCACGCTCTTCCATGACGCGCTCCTTCTCAGCCTTGGCGGCAGCAACAGCAGTGTCATTGGTGGACAGCGCCCACTTGCACAGCTCGATACGGACCTGATCGGCGCTGGTTTCAATGACAAACTTGTCTTCCTTGATATTGACGACAGTACCGACGATGCCACCGATGGTGGTAATCTGGTCGCCGACCTTCATGGAAGAGCGCATCTGCTCAGCTTCCTTCTTGCGCTTGTTCTCGGGCCGAATCAGCATGAAATAAAAAATCAGAATCATCGGCACGAGCATAATCAGCATACTACCCATTCATTAATACTCCTTTATGAAATAATCAACATTACGATTATACCATTTCTGAAAGAAAATGCAAGGAAAATTTAAATTCTTCTGCTCAATTTCTCGGAATATTCTTTACGGAATTCCTCAAAACGGCCTTCATCCAGTGCATTCCGGATTTTTTCCATCAGTTTGTTATAGAAATACAGGTTGTGCATGACCGCCAAACGCATAGCCAACATCTCCTCCGCCACGAACAAGTGACGAATATAGGCACGGCTGTACCGCCGGCAGACTGGGCAATCACAGTTGGAATCGATAGGGTTCAAATCCGTGGCGTACTTGGCATTTTTCAAATTGATGGCACCCTCCCAGGTGAACAGTCGGGCATGGCGGGCATTGCGGGCGGGCATGACACAATCAAAGAAGTCGATACCGCGGGCAACCGCCTCAATGATGTTCGTAGGTGTACCAACACCCATAAGATAGCGGGTCTTATTCACCGGCATGTGAGGCTCGACGGCTTCAATAATGCGATACATTTCTTCAGCGGTTTCGCCCACCGCCAGACCTCCAATTGCATAGCCCGGTAAATCCAACTCCGCAATGCGCTTCATGTGCTCCACCCGGATGTCCTCATAAGTACCACCCTGGTTGATGCCCCAAAGCATTTGCTCCTTGTTCACCGTGTCGGGCAAGGCATTCAGGCGGGCATTTTCTTCCTTGCACCGAATCAGCCAGCGGTAGGTGCGGTCCACGCTCTTCTGAACATAGTCCCGGGGAGCGGGATTTTCGATACACTCGTCAAAGGCCATGCAAATATCGCTGCCCAGATTGGACTGAATCTGCATACTTTCCTCGGGACCCATAAAAATCTTACGTCCGTCAATGTGGGAGGAGAAATAGACGCCCTCCTCTTTGATTTTCCGCAGACCGGACAGGCTGAACACCTGGAATCCACCGGAATCAGTTAGGATAGGTCCATCCCAGGTCATGAACTTATGCAGACCACCACACTCCTTCACCAGCTTGTCACCGGGGCGCAGGTGCAGGTGGTAGGTATTGGACAGTTCTACCTGGCAGCCAATGTCCTTTAAATCCTTGGCACTAAGGGCGCCCTTGATGGCCCCCTGGGTGCCCACGTTCATAAACACCGGGGTCTGCACTGTACCATGGGCACAGGTAAACTCGCCCCGACGAGCTTTTCCCTCGGTTTTCTTCAATGTAAACATGCTGTTTCGTTCCTTTATTACATATACTTTTCCACAAACTCCCGGATAGCGCCCTGATACAGCTCGGTCTGCTTGTACATTCCGTTTCCGTGATTGCAGCCGGGCAGAATCAAAACTGTGGTGTCCTGCGGATTGTTCCGCTTCATTTTGTGAAGGATTTCATCCAAATTTTCGTTGCTACCAGCGGATAACAACAGAGGATACTTGCCCTGCTTCAGATTCTCGACGAAATCATAGTCATCCACATTTACGGAAAACACCTTATTATACTTGCCTTTCAGATGTGCGACAATCTTCTCCTGATCTTTTTTGAAGGTACCGCCGATGATTCGCTGAAAAGACTGGGGAAGACTATCCACAGGAGCGTCAGCGACAAGGCATTTTACATTAGCCATATCCTTGGTCGCCAAATCCAGAACGATTCCGCCGCCCATGGAAAGACCATGAATCAGAACGCTACCCTCAGGATGAATCGCATTCACCTTGTTCACCCAACCCATAATGTCCCGGGCTTCCAGTGTGCCCATGGTAATCCATTTACCCTCACTGGGTCCATGGGTTCGAAGATACGGAATCAGCACATTATAGCCCAAACTGTGATAAAACAGCCCAGGAAAAGCGGATTCCCGCTCGGCATGGCTGGTGTAGCCGTGAACCCAAATGACAGTCTTATCAGAATTGCCGGGATAATAAATTGCCTTCAATCTCAACCCATCAAAGCTCGTTAGTTCCCAATTTTCAAAGGGTAGCTTTCGAATTTCCGCCAAGGAATTATGGACGGTAGTGATGGTATCGTACCAGGAATCCTCCGGGCCCACCATTTTATAGGCTTTATTGATATCCCGGCGCTTCAGCAGCAGATTGAATACAATATTTGCTTTGAATTTCTCCAGCATAATATCTACCTCACAAAATGAACATAGCGTCACCGAAGGAGAAGAAACGGTATCTTTCCAGGACGGCTTCGTTGTAAGCTTTGAGCACATTTTCCCGCCCGGCAAAGGCAGAAACCAGCATCACCAGGGTGCTTTCCGGCAGGTGGAAGTTAGTAATCAATCCCTGCATAGCCTTGAACTGATAGCCGGGATAAATGAAAATCTCCGTCCATTTGGACTTAGCATCAAAAGAACCGTCCTCATTGACAAGGCTCTCCAGGGTACGGCAGGAGGTGGTGCCAACGCAGATGATGCGACCGCCGCTTCGTTTGGTTTCGTTCAGGATGTCAGCAGTTTCCCGGGAAATCATACACAGCTCGCTGTGCATATGATGGTCGGAAATATCCTCCGCCTTCACCGGACGGAAGGTTCCCAACCCAACATGAAGGGTCACAAAAGCAGTCTTCACGCCCTTATCCCGGATTTTGTCCAGCAATTCGTTGGTGAAATGCAAGCCAGCAGTGGGTGCAGCAGCAGAGCCGACCGCTTTGGAATAAACCGTCTGATACCGCTCCTGATCCTGCAATTCTTCCTTGATGTATGGAGGCAGGGGCATCTTACCCAGCCGCTCAAGCACCTCCAGGAAGATGCCCTCATAGTGGAATTCAATTACTCGATTGCCGGTCTCCTGAACCTCCGCCACTGTGGCGGTAAGCTCGCCGTTTCCGAAAATAACCTGGTGTCCGACCTGCATTTTCCGACCGGGTTTGCAAAGACATTCCCACTTTTTATCGCCCAAATCACGAAGCAGCAACACCTCAACTGCACCACCGGTGGGACGATGTCCCAAAAGCCGTGCAGGCAGAACTCTGGAATCGTTCATCACAAGGCAATCGCCAGGCTGAAGATAATCAATCACATCATAAAAATGCTGGTGCCGAACCTGACCGGTTGTACGATCGAGCACCAAAAGCCGGGACGTATCCCGCTTCTGCAAAGGAGTTTGGGCAATCAACTCCTCGGGCAAATCATACCAAAAATCACTCGTTTTCAATGGTTTTCCTCCATTTGGACACATTTTATTTATTATAGCCTAATTCCCCTATTTTTGCAACACGCAAAATGAATTCCGCCGCATAGATTGGCACGGAGGGATGTGAAATGGAGAACTGCTTATTTACCGGGGCTTGCACCGCGTTAGTCACGCCATTTTGGGAGGAAAAGGTCAACTACCCCCTGCTCGAACGGCTCATTCGGCGACAAATTGATGCCGGAATTCGGGCCATTGTCATCTGTGGCACCACAGGAGAGGCCCCCACACTGACGGACGATGAGAAAATCGAGCTATTTCATCGGGCGAAGCGCTACGCAGGAACGGACTGTCTCATCATCGCCGGCACAGGGTCGAACAGCACCGCTCATGCTGCCTGGCTGAGTCTGTCGGCTCAGGAAGCCGGGGCGGATGCGTTACTCATTGTCAGCCCTTACTACAACAAAGCCACCCCCGAGGGGCTTGTGGCACACTACATGACCATCGCACACACTGTTCAGATTCCGATTATCGCCTACAATGTACCCGGACGAACTGGGGTGGATATTCCGGTATCAGTTTGTCAAAGAATCAGCGGAATCCCGAATATTGTAGGCATTAAGGAAGCCAGCAGCGATATTACGAAAGTAACAAAAATCTGTCGTCAATGCAAGGATTTTCATGTATGGACCGGAAACGACGAGATGATTGTACCGGCGATTTCTTTGGGAGCAAAGGGTGTTATTTCGGTGGTTTCAAACGTGTTGCCTGTGCAGACTCAAGCCATGGCGCAGGCCGCGTTGGACGGGGATCTGGATACAGCCGCTGCCTTACAGCAGGAGCTTCAGCCGCTGATTGAACTGCTGTTTTGCGAGCCGAATCCCATCCCGGTGAAGGCTGCGATGCGGTATATTGGGTTCGACTGCGGCTCCCCTCGTCTGCCCTTAACGGAACTGAGCAAGGACAATTGGGAGCGGATGAAGAAAGCACTGGGATAACGAATATAAAAACGCCGCCCTTATGGGCGGCGTTTGATTAGAGCCGTTTTTCGTAGAATACAATATCCATGCCAGGCTTGATGGTCTCCTGCTTGCCGGTGCGACGATAGCCCAGCTTCTCATACAGATAACAAAGCTTTGCTTCCTGGGCGATTGTATCCAGAGTCCATTTTTTTGCATGGGAGTAGGTTGCTTCTGCCAAAAGCATTGCTTTTTGAGAATAGCCCCTCCCCTGGTACTCCGGAAGAATGCAGATGGGGGAAATCCGGCAGGTATCTCCAAAATTGCATACCCGCATCATTCCCACGCAGACCCCTCCCTCCAAAATCAACAGATAATCCGTGTAGTCCTGCTCGAACCGCTCTACGATGCGTTCAATAGACTCCGCAGCCGGGCTGGTTTCGTAATCCCGATACTTTTCAAGCACGGGCCGGAACGAAACAACCTGCACACGATGAAGCAGTTCTAAATCCCCTTGCTGAGCCTTTTTCAGGGAAATCATTTTATGCCAGAACCGCCTTGTGGAAGACCTTCTTACCCTTCCGGATCTTCACGCCCTCTTTCAGCATTTCCTCAGTGACAACAAACTGGGCAGAAGGAACCTTCTCATCGTTAGCAAGGACACCACCCTGCTCCACCAGCTGACGAGCCTGCTTGTTTGAGGGAGCCAGACCGCAGGCGACCATCAAGCTCAAGATACCAATCTGACCGTCCACCAGTTTGTCAGCGCTAATTTCAGTAGTGGGCATATTGGTATCATCTCCGCCGCCAACAAACAGCGCCTTGGCGGCAGCCTTAGCCTTGTCGGCCTCCTCCTCGCCGTGAACCAACTTGGTCAGCTCGTAGGCAAGAATCTCCTTGGCAGTGTTCAGCTGAGCGTCCTTCCAATCTGCCATGGCCTCGATTTCCTCGATAGGCAGGAAGGTCAGCATACGGATGCACTTCAGCACGTCCGCATCCTCCACGTTCCGCCAGTACTGGAAAAAGTCGAAAGGAGTGGTCTTGTTGGGATCCAGCCATACCGCACCCTTGGCGGTCTTACCCATCTTCTTGCCCTCGGAATTGAGCAGCAGCGTGATGGTCATGGCATGGGCATCCTTGCCAAGTTTCTTACGAATCAGCTCAGTGCCGCCCAGCATATTGCTCCACTGGTCGTTGCCGCCGAACTGCATATTGCAGCCGTAGTTCTGGAACAGGTAGTAGAAGTCGTAAGACTGCATGGGCATGTAGTTGAACTCCAGGAAGCTCAGGCCCTTCTCCATGCGCTGCTTGAAGCATTCGGCACGGAGCATGTTGTTAACGCTGAAGCAACCACCGATTTCCCGGATAAATTCCACGTAGTTCAGATTCAACAGCCAGTCAGCATTATTGACCATCTGAGCCTTGCCCTCACCGAACTCGATGAACCGCTCCATCTGCTTCTTGAAGCAGGCACAGTTGTGGTCGATGATTTCCTTGGTCATCATGGAGCGCATGTCAGTACGACCGGAGGGGTCGCCAATCATGGCGGTGCCACCACCAATCAGAGCAATGGGCTTGTTGCCAGCCATCTGCAGGCGCTTCATCAGGCACAGCGCCATAAAGTGACCAACGTGCAGGGAGTCGGCGGTGGGGTCAAAGCCGATATAAAATGTGGCCTTACCGTTATCAATCATCTCACGGATTTCTTCTTCATTGGTCACCTGGGCAATCAGACCACGGGCAACCAGCTCGTCATAAACTTTCATCTTTATATCCTCCTAAAGAATAGTATTAATAATTGCGGATTATCTCAGTTAGTGTTTTGGACAGCAGCTGCACGTTCGCTTCTTCCAAAATGGTGTCTTTGGGGGTATGAATCCGGCTAAGATAAGGACCAAACTTTCCCTGCCGCAGAGCACAAATGCCCACGCCGTAGGGGAAATTGCTTTGGTCGGAGGGGTAAGTGGAAAAGCCCTCCTCAAGGATGGTCACTTGTTTGTTTCCATAGCTTCCACAAGATTGCTTGAGTTTTTCCATAAGTTCCAGGTTTTTGCGAATCTTTTTCTTGGGAAACAGCATAATCAAATCGCCGTCACCCACACAATCCACATTCAGCACAATCTGGTCATTGCTTTCCTTCTTATGCTTGGAACGGTAGGAAGAAGATCCCCACAGACCGGCCTCCTCCAAATCGAACAACACGAAGCAAACCTGCTCACGCAGCTCCTGGGGCATATTACGCGCCATTTCCAGCACTGTGACTACGCCGGAGGTGTTATCATTGGCATTATTCTTGTTGGAAGAGCCCCCCAACATCAGAATAATCGCCACATACAGCATGACAAATCCCACCAAACGGGCAGCCAAACCGCTGCCGGTTAACAATCCAACCACAAGGCTACTCAAAAAAATCGGCAGCAAGATGATCAGCGCAACCAGAATCTGATACCCTAAATAACCCCAAAAGCTGCAGGGGGTAATCAGATTCGGCACCGGGAACCGGGCGCAAGTGTCATAATGGGCGGTGACCAGGAATTTCGCCTTCGCCGAATCACCCAGCACAACATTGACGCTGCCAAAGCTGCCTTTCTCCTCTTTACATTCGTAGCCTAAAGACTTCGCGTACTGCTGCACGGAAGCACGAAATGCTTGTTTCTGCTGCCGTTTTTTCCGTACCGGAAATTGTTCCAGTACATCCATCGGTTTTTGTAGCATATCTCTCTCCAAAATAAAAAGCCCCCTGTCCTTGCGGACAGAGGGCGTAATTTACGCGGTACCACCTCTGGTTCGCCCTTACCTCACAGCAAGAGCCTCATAGCGTCCAATAACGCTTTGCGCAATCTCGAGCGCACCCGTCCTCCCCTACTATCGTTCAGGCAGGCCACTCCGGGAGGTATTTCGGCGAGCTTTCCCACTACCTTACACCAACCGGCAGCTCTCTGGCGGAAAGGGAATCGCTTACTTCATCCCATCCATGTGTTGATGGTATCCTAACAAATATGACGTGATTTGTCAAGCCCTTCTTGTCAGAATCCGGCTCATCTGCCGATAATGGGCGATCCGCAATAATCGCACACGCCATTGTGTCCAACCGCAAGGGTCGTCTTGCCGCCACAAGCCATGCATTCCACTGTGATAGTGGGCTGGTAGGACATATACTCCTCCGGGGTTTGGACAATAATTGTATCACGGACATGATCGATATAAATGTTCTGCAAATACCCCAAGCTGAGCATTTTATTCAAATTGGTCCGCACCATATCGGTACGCAGCCCCAAACAGCCGGACAGCTGTTCCATACCGGTAACAGAATTGCGGGCAATCACAGGGGCATAGCGCTCGCAGGCATTGACCAGGCGCTTCTGTTTTACGCCGCTGTAAATCATCCAGACGCACAGCACAAAGAAAGTCAGGCACACACCTGCCGCCACAAGATAGTTCTGCTTATCGGTATAAGTAATATCCAGATACACCGCAACAAACAGTGCAAAAATCAACGCCAGAGGAATACCAAAACCAGTTTTCATCGCTGCCTTGATTCTCGCCGCTCTCAGTTTTTCCTTGGAAATCTTCATGAATCGCTCCTAAATCGTCAAAATCCCTTTAATAATTTTTCGAATGGTTGCATATAGTCGGAGTTATCATATTCCACCACAATACAGCCGTAGACCTCCCATCGCTGCCAAGAAGGTTCTCCAAAGATGACAGAGAAAAGCACCATCATAACAGGATGATAGAATTCCCTTTTGTAAGCCTTGGCATCTGCCTCGGTTTCAAAAAACGTAAAATAGATGTACTCCCCATCCGGATGATTGGCCTGGATATAAGCAGTTTGTCCATACTCCAGGGGTTGCTCATAGACCCCTGTCGAAACATTGTAGCCGGCTGCTTCATAAGCTTCAACAATTTGCTCCCGGCCTACATCACAGTTTCGACGGGTGCAGCCGACGAGTAACAGCGACAAAGCAAGGACAAATACGAATATCCGTTTCATCGCAGCATCTCCTCTGCGCTTTTCAGGGTGGTTTCGGTGATGTTGGTGCCGCCAATGATACGAGCCAGCTCCCGCTTACGCCCTTCAATGTCCAGCGGAGTGACGGTGGTATACGTTCTCCCCTGCCGCTCTTCCTTGGCGATGAGGAAATGGGTATTAGCCAAGGCCGCCAGCTGCGGAAGATGAGTCACGCACAGCACCTGCTTATGGAATGCCACGCTGCGAAGCTTCTCTGCCACCTTTTGCGCCGCACGGCCGGAAACACCGGTGTCCACTTCGTCGAAAATCAATGTATCCACACGATCTTGCTCGGCCAGCACATTCTTCATCGCCAGCATGATACGGGCCAATTCACCACCGGAGGCGACTTTACTCATGGACTTCAAGGCCTCACCGGCATTGGCGGACATATAGAACACCACATCGTCCGCACCGTCGGCCGACAATTCCTTCTCTGCGAATTCACAAGAAAACTGCACACGCGGCATATCCAGTTGGGAAAGCTCCGTCAAAATCCGTTGAGAAAGGCTGACCGCCGTCGTCTGCCGATTGGCCCGTAAATCCATAGCGGCCACCCAAGCGGCATCTTCCGCTTTTTTCAGTTTCCCCTTCAGCCGCTCCACATGGTCATCGGCAAATTCAATCTGATCCAGCTCCTGCTGAGCATTGTCAAGATACTCCAAAATATCAACACAGGTGGCGCCGTATTTTCGGCGGAGCCTATGAATCACATCCAAGCGGGACTCAATTTGCTCCAGTTCGTCGGAAGAGTAGCTCAAATCGTCCCGGGCATCCCGGGCTTCCTCCGCCGCATCCTGCACCTGGTACATGAGATCCGCTACTTTCTCATGAAGCTGAGCAAAGGAATCCGTATAGCGGCTCAGGCGTGCCAATTCCCGCTCCGCCTGGGCCAGCAGTCCAGCAGCGCCGTCGCTGTCATCGCCGCCATAGAGGCACTCCACCGCCTGGGAGATACCATCGGAAAGCTTTTCTGCATTCTGAAGCAGCTTGCGCCGCTCCTCAAGGGCATCGTCCTCCCCTGCTTCCAGCTGGGCTTTGGAAATCTCCTCGATCTGATAGCGTAGCGTTTCCATCCGGCGGAGCTTTTCACTCTCGTCCATGCTCATGCGGTCAATTTCCCGACGAAGAGCGGAAACGGATTCATATTTTTCAAGATAATTACTTCTGAGGGCTTCATTATTCCCGAAGGAATCTAAAAAGCCCAAGTGATTGGCTTCATCCAACAGCGATGCTGAATCATGCTGACCATGAATATTAATCAGCTGGATTCCCAGTTTGCGGAGGATGGATACAGTAACCAACGTGCCGTTGACCCGGCAAACGTTTTTTCCATCCAGGTGAATTTCCCGCTGAATGACGGTTTCGGGGTCATATTCCACCCCATTCTCAGCAAACCAGTTCAGCTCCGGCACGTCGGTGAAAACCGCCCGGACGGAGGCTTTACTGGCACCGGTGCGAATCATATCCCGGTAGGCTCGTTCGCCCAGAATGGCAGAAATCGCATCGATAACAATGGATTTACCGGCACCGGTTTCACCGGTGAGTACATTGAAGCCACGGTCAAAGGAAATGTCCGAGCATTCAATCACGGCGATATTCTCGATATGTAGAAGGCTCAGCATGGTAATTTCCTCAATTCAGCAGATTCTTGATTTCACTGCAGAAGGCAGCGGCGGAATTGGTATCCCGCATGACAATCATCACTGTATCATCGCCCGCCAGGGTACCAAGCACGAAGCTCATGCTCATAGCGTCCACAGCAGAGCCGGCGGCAGAAGCCAGACCGGGCAAAGTGTGGATTACGACGATATTCTGGGCGTAATCATAGCCCGTAACACATTCCCGGAAGATGGTATTCAATCGGGAAGAAAACGTACCACTGACTTCTTTGGAAGAGGTCGTATAACGATAGGTGCCGAAACTAGTCAGCTCCTTAACGATACGCAACTCCTTAATATCTCTGGAAATGGTGGCCTGGGTGCTGTAAAAGCCAGCGTCCTGCAGCTCCTGCAGCAGCTGTTCCTGGGTTTCCACGTCACGGGTAGTGACAATTTCCAAAATCTTGGCCTGTCTTTGTGTTTTCATTTCCTCACCTCAATCAGATGGACTTAAATTTCATGTTGACCACATCGTAGAAGCTACGTTCTTTCAAACGGAGCAGACGGGTTTCCATGTCAGATTTTCGGATGGTGGCGATGTCGCCCATATTCATACGGACAGCCTTGCCGCCGTCCACGGAAAGAAATGCGTTCCGGCGCATATTTTTAGTCAGTGCAACCGTAATTACCCTCTGATCGGATGCCACCATACAGCGGCTGACCATATCGTGGGCGCAGATGGGTGTGACCAAAATGCTCTTGGCCTCAGGTTCCACGATGGGACCGCCGGCAGAGAGATTATATGCGGTGGAACCGGTGGGGGTAGCTACAATCACACCGTCACCGCCGCACTCCATAGCCTGCACGCCGTCGCATCGTACACTCAGGTGTACGATGCGTGCCACCGCGCCTTTGGTGATGACCACATCATTCAGACATATGTCATGAAAAATAAGATCCCGTTCACGGCGGACGGTGACATCGAGCATCATGCGCTTATCCAAGGTGTATTCACCTGTGGCCAGCTGGGAAAGCTTATTCAGCTCACCGGATTCCAGCTCGGCCATGAAACCCATGGTTCCGATGTTAACGCCCAAAATAGGGACATTATGCCGGGTTGCGGCCTTTGCCATGTGCAAAATGGTGCCGTCTCCGCCAAAGCAAATCACCAAATCGGTATTCTGAAGCTCCCGATCCAGCTTATGAAAATGCAGATCCTTGGGCAGCTCATAGCTGCGATCCACCTCAAAGGGCAGACACAGCCGGGGTTCAATGCCGGCATCCTGCAGGATTTTCATGGCATTGCGAACCGTCTGAAAATTCTTATCCCGGAAGGGATTGGGGGTCAAAATCACTCTTTTAATCATTTTTTCACCCCTTCAAAGTTTCATGAGCCTGCCGGACAACCAGTGCGGTATCCGGAACAATGCCCTCTTTTTGATCCAGGGTCAGGTGACCCAGGAATTCAATATTGCCCTCGGGTCCCTTCACCGGAGAGAAGGTCAAACCCAGAATGGTAAACCCCAGCTCACCAGCCAGTTCCACGAACATATCCAGAACTTCCTGGTGAATCTCAGGTTCCCGCACCACGCCCTTCTTGCCTACCTTGTCCCGGCCGGCCTCGAACTGGGGCTTAATCAGACACAGGACCTGTCCGGAGGGTTTGAGAAGGGTTTTGATGGTGGGCAGGACGATTTTTAGAGAAATAAAACTTACATCAATAACGGAAAGATCCAGGGGCTCGCCCAAATCCTCGGGGGTCACATAGCGGATATTGGTGCGCTCCATAACCACAACACGCTCATCGGAGCGAATCTTCCAATCCAGCTGACCGTAGCCAACGTCGATGGCAAATACCTTCTTCGCCCCCTGCTGGAGCAGGCAGTCCGTAAAACCGCCGGTGGATGCACCGGAATCGGAGCAGACAAAACCTTCCGGCTTCACGCCAAAGTCCCGCAAAGCCTTCTCCAGCTTCAAGCCACCTCGGCTGACATAGGGGCAGCTCACACCGCGAACTTCTATGGAAACATTTTCGTCGTAGGAAATGCCGGGCTTATCCGCTTTCTGCCCTTCCACATAGACCTGACCGGCCATGATGATCGCCTGAGCCTTGGAACGGGTATCGGCATAGCCCTGCTCGGTCAGCAGCACATCCAGTCTCTTTTTAATTTTCACTGCGCTGTACCTCCTTAATCTTTTGAGCCAGCTTTTGGGGGCTCAATCCAAAATGATCGTATAATCGTTCCACGGAACCATGTTGAATATAGCAGTTACCAAGATCCACACCATTCACATGACAACCAGAGTCTAACTGAAGAAGCTGATAGGTCAGTTGCTCTGTAATTCCACAGTTACCAGCAACTTCCTCAACTACAAAGAGCTTTTTGGATGCAGGCAGCTGTGCGTAGATTTCTTCAATCCGTATCGGAT
>JBGVDR010000059.1:0-34380 GCA_045119455.1 Faecousia sp. | reverse complement strand
AAAACGGTGGCAAAGGCTGACGTTCTCGCTGAAAGATGCATAAACTGCAAGAGCAAGAAGCACGTGGCATACGACGAGCTTATCGGAGAAGAGGGAGACGTTATCGACTCGGCTCGCTTCGACGAGGTGGCAAAGCTTGAGGCTATGACACCCGATGAAAGATTCGCTTTCTGGCAGGGTGAGCTTTCCAAGTGTATCCGCTGTAACGCTTGCCGTGACATCTGTCCCGCTTGTACCTGTGAGAGATGCGTGTTCGGTAACCCCGAGTCGGGCGTTGAGAACAAGGCTATCACAGACAGCTTCGAGGAGAAGATGTTCCACATCATCCGTGCCTTCCACGTGGCAGGTCGCTGCACCGACTGCGGCGAATGCAGCCGTGTCTGCCCCCAGGGCATCCCGCTGCACCTGTTCAACCGGAAGTTCATCAAGGACATCAACAGTCTGTACGGCGAATTCCAGGCCGGTGCGGATACCGAGTCCAAGGGTCCGCTGACCAGCTTCACGTTCGACGATGCGGAGCCCAGCATTGTTTCGCAGAGGGGGTAAGCGTATGCTGAAGATTCAAAAGAATAATCTGGCGGCACTCTTTGCCCGGATTGCGGAAAGCAATGAACTGTACCTGCCGGTGAAGACTGCCGGTCAGACTAATTTCGCAGCTTGGAGCGAGAATGCCCAGGTGGATTTAGACACGCTGAAGACGGTCAAGTCCCCCAAGGATGCCTTCTTCCCCCAGAGTGAGAACCTGTATTCCTGCAACAAGGTGGACGGCAAGACCACCATCAGCCCCGAAAAGCTGCAGAATACCCCCTTTGTGGTGTTCGGCATCCGGGCCTGCGATGTGCGGGCTATTGACGTGCTGGACCGGGTGTTCCTTTCTGAGCCCGTGGACAGCTTCTATGCTGCCCGCCGGGAGCAGGGCATTATCGTGTCCTACGCTTGCCATGCCCCCGAAACCTCCTGCTTCTGCAAGACCTTCGGCATTGACTGCGCAGACCCTGCCGGCGATGTGGTGATTTGGTCTGTGGGGGAGGAAATGTTCTGGCTGGCCAAGACCGAGAAGGGCGAAAAGCTCACCGCCCAGGTCGCAGACCTGCTGACTGAGGGCGATGATGCCACGGTGGAGGCTGAGAAGGCTGCCATCCGTGCCATCTACGCCAAGCTGCCCAACGGCGAGTTGGATTTGACCGGTTGGGGCGCGGAAGCTGCCAACACCCGGTTCGACAGCCCCATTTGGGAGCAGCTGTATAAGCCCTGCCTGGCCTGTGGCACCTGCACCTTCGTGTGCCCCACCTGCCAGTGCTACGACATTAAGGACTACAACACCGGCAACGGCGTCCAGCGGTATCGCTGCTGGGATAGCTGTATGTATTCCGATTTTACCATGATGGCCCACGGCAACAACCGTAACAGCCAGATGCAGCGGTTCCGTCAGCGGTTCCTGCACAAGCTGGCATACTATCCTGCCAACAACGAGGGAATGTTCTCCTGCGTCGGCTGCGGCCGCTGCGTGGAGAAGTGCCCCAGCCATCTGAACATCGTTAAGGTTATCAAGGCCTTTGGAAAGGAGGATGCGTGATGAGTGAAATGATGCACGAATGCAAGTCCAATCCCGGCTTTATGCGGGATATCCTGGTGCCCCAGGTGGCCATCATCACCGACATCCGCACCGAAACCCCCGACGTTAAGACCTTCCGGGTGGAGCGCCCCGAGGGCGGCAAGCTCTTTGAGCATCTGCCCGGTCAGTGCGCCATGGTTTGTGTCCCTGGTGTGGGCGAGGCCATGTTCTCCATCACCTCTTCTCCCACCAACAAGGAGTATCAGGAGTTCTCCATCAAGCGCTGCGGCATGCTGACGGAGCATCTGCACTCCATGAATGCGGGCGACGAGATTCTGGTTCGGGGTCCCTACGGCAACAATTTCCCTGTGGAAACCGAGCTGAAGGGTAAGAACCTGCTGTTCATCGCCGGTGGTATCGCTCTGGCGCCTCTGCGTAGTGTGATTAACTACTGCCTGGATAACCGGGAGAATTATGGCGAAATCGATATCCTCTACGGTTCCCGCTCCGCTGACGATTTGGTTCAGCGCAAGGAGATTGAGGAGGTCTGGTCCAAGATGCCCGGCGTCAATGTGCACCTGACCATCGACCGGGAGCAGGAGGGCTGGGACGGCCATGTGGGCTTTGTTCCTTCCTATCTGAAGGAGCTGGCCTTCGACACCAACCGGACCGCCATTCTCTGCGGCCCCCCCATCATGATTAAGTTCTGCCTGCAGGGCCTGAAGGAGATGGGCTTTGCCATGGAGCAGGTGTATACCACCCTGGAGCTGCGGATGAAGTGCGGCGTGGGCAAGTGTGGCCGGTGTAATATCGGCACCAAGTACGTCTGTAAGGACGGCCCCGTGTTCCGCTTCGACCAGGTGGACGAACTGCCTAACGAATACTAAGGAGGACAAAATCCCATGAGCAATATGGTAAACGTCTATTTTTACGGCAAGAAGTACTCCGTTCCCGGTGAGTTGACCATCATGACCGCCATGGAGTACGCCGGTTACACTCTGAAGCGTGGCTGCGGCTGCCGTCACGGCTTCTGCGGCGCTTGCGCCACTATCTACCGCATCAAGGGCTGCAACGAGCTCAAGACCTGCCTGGCTTGCCAGACTCAGGTTCAGGAGGGCATGTATGTGGCTTCCATTCCGTTCTTCCCCACTGACAAGCGGACTTATGACATCAACGAAATCAAGGCCGACCAGCGGGTGATGATGGAGCTGTACCCCGAAATCTATGCTTGTATTGGCTGTAATGCCTGCACCAAGGCCTGTACCCAGAGCCTGAATGTCATGCAGTACATCGCCTACGCGCAGCGCGGCGAGCTGGAAAAGTGCGCTGAGGAGAGCTTTGACTGTGTTGGCTGCGGCTGCTGCTCCGTGCGCTGCCCCGCCGGCATCAGCCATCCCATGGTTGGTCTGCTGGCCCGCCGTCTTACCGGCAAGTACATCGCTCCCGAGACGGAGCATCTGAAGACCAGAGTGGAAGAAATCAACTCCGGCGCGTATGATGAGCTGATTGAGGCCATTATGCAGAAGCCCATCTCCCAGATGCAGGAGCTGTACAACCACCGGGACATCGAGAAGTAAGGAGGGGTCACCATGTTTACACCTGAAATGCTGGAATCCATCAAGAAGGTGGAGGCTACCCGTGCTGAGCGTATGGGTACGGAGCCCCGCCGCATGACCGCTGAGGAAAAGAGCGAACTGCTGAAGGCCTACCACCCTGACTACCGGGCAGAGGGCTTCAAGGAAATTAAGATTGGACCCAACAAGGGCCAGAAGGCTCCCGTGGAGCTGACCAACCTGCTGCACTCCAACAGCCGTCTGCTGAACGAGCAGATTGACCTGAATAAGGTTGACTACGATGTGGATGTGCTGGTCATCGGTGGTGGCGGCGCCGGCTGCTCTGCAGCCATCGAGGCTCACGAGGCCGGTGCCAACGTTATGGTTGTCACCAAGCTGCGTATTGGCGATGCCAACACCATGATGGCCGAAGGCGGCATCCAGGCTGCCGACAAGCCCAACGACAGCCCCGTGCAGCACTATTTAGACGCCTTCGGTGGCGGTCACTTCGCTGCCCGTCCCGAGCTGTTGCGCCGTCTGGTTATGGAGGCTCCCGATGCCATCCAGTGGCTGAACAAGCTGGGCGTTATGTTCGACAAGTACGAGGATGGCACCATGGTTACTACCCATGGTGGCGGCACCTCCCGCAAGCGTATGCACGCCTGTAAGGACTACTCCGGCGCTGAAATTATGCGTACTGTCCGTGACGAGGTTCTGAACCGCCACATTCCTGTGGTGGAGTTCACCTCTGCTGTGGAGCTGATTAAGGACGACAAGGGTCAGGTTGCCGGTGCGGTTCTGCTGAACATGGAGACCGACGATTATCTGATCGCCCGTGCCAAGACGGTCATTATCGCCACCGGTGGCGCTGGCCGTCTGCACTATCAGAATTTCCCCACTTCCAACCATTATGGCGCCACCGCCGACGGCCTGATCCTGGGCTACCGGGCCGGCGCACCCCTGCTGTACCAGGATACCATCCAGTACCACCCCACCGGTGTGGCTTACCCCAGCCAGATTTTCGGTGCGCTGGTTACCGAGAAGGTTCGTTCTCTGGGCGCTATGCTGGTCAACAAAGATGGTGAGGCTTATGCCCATCCTCTGGAAACAAGAGACGTTTCCGCATCTGCCATCATTCGCGAATGTGCCAACGGCAAGGGCATGGATACCCCTCTGGGTAGCGGTGTTTGGCTGGATACTCCCATGATTGAAATGATTCATGGTGAAGGCACCATTGAAAAGAGAATTCCTGCAATGCTGCGTATGTACTTAAACTACGGCATTGATATGAGAAAGCTCCCCATTCTGGTATATCCCACCCTGCACTACCAAAACGGTGGTCTGGAAATCGGCGGCGAGGGCTTTACTAAGGCCATCCCCAACCTGCTGGTTGCAGGTGAGGCCGTTGGCGGCATCCATGGCCGCAACCGTCTGATGGGCAACTCCCTGCTGGACATCATCGTCTTCGGTCGGAATGCCGGTAAGGCTGCTGCCCGCCGCGCCAAGGAGACCGAGCTGGGTCAGATGAATCTGGATCATATTCAGGCCTATGCCGAGGAGTTGGCTGCTGCCGGCGTTGCCGAGGAAGGCGTTTCCCCGCTGTTGCTGCCTAAGTATGCCCGTCATCAGCGGTAATCGGAGGTAATCGTAAATGGAATGGCTGCAAAACTACTGGAACAGTGTTGCCGGTAGTGAGTTGTTTATCATTTTTGCCATTTTGGCTTTGGGCTATGCCATTGGTCGGATCACGGTCTGCGGCTTGAACCTGGGTTCTGCCGGTGTTCTGCTGGTTGCGCTGGTGTTTGGTCATTTTGGTGTGACTGTTCCGGATGTGGTTGGCGACATTGGTCTGATCCTGTTTGTTGCCGCTGTGGGACTGATTGCAGGCCCTAAGTTCTTCCGCAATTTCAAGATCAATGCCAAATCCTACATTCTGCTGGGCATCATTATCATTTTGGCTGGCGCTCTGGCTTGTGTTGCCGGTCTGTTCCTGGTTGGTGTTCCCTCCGATGTTAGTGCCGGCTTGCTGGCCGGTGCTCTGACCAGCACACCTGGTCTTGGTGCCGCTAAAGAAGCAGTTGCGACTCCCGGCAATGCCGCTGCAGGCTACAGCATTGCCTACATCTTCGGTGTTGTGGGTGTGGTGCTGTTCGTACAGGTTGTACCCAAACTCCTGAAGGTGGATATGGCTGCTGAGCGGGAAAAATTCACCGCCGCAGCCGGCGTCCAGCTTGAGAAAGAGGAAAAGAAGCTGGTAGAGCTGGATGCAATGGGTTTCTGTGCGTTGTCCTTCACTGTTATTCTGGGCATTTTGCTTGCGAAGGTGAAAATCGGCAATTTCTCCCTTGGAACCTCCGGCGGTCCGCTGATCATGGGCCTGGTTATCGGTCATTTCGGCAAGGTTGGCCCTGTGAGCCTGCGTGTCAAGAAGACGGTTTTGGAATCTGTCCGGGAACTGGGCCTTGTGCTGTTCCTGCTGGGCGCAGGTGTGGAAGGCGGTGCAGGCTTCCTGCAGTGCCTGGCTGATAACGGCGGTATCAAGCTGTTCCTGGTGGGTGCTGTTATTACCATGGTGCCCATGTTTGTAGGCTACTTCTTTGCCCGGAAGGTGCTGAAGCTGGACATTCTCAATACCCTTGGCTCTATTTGCGGCGGTATGACCAGCACACCTGCACTGGGCAGCCTGATCCGTGTGGCAGGAACTGATGATGTGGCGTCTGCCTACGCAGCTACCTATCCCTTTGCGCTGGTATGCGTTGTGCTGGCCTGCCAGTTTATCGGTATGATTTAATAGATAGTGAGGAAATCATCTATGCGTGAGATTCAAGTCAGCGCCATCACCGATGTGGTGGAACGGCTTTGTATTGAAGCCAATACCAAGCTCCCCGGTGATGTGAAGTGCGCCATCGAGTCCTGCCGCGCCTGTGAGGACGGCAGCATCGCTCAGGGCGTACTGGATAAGATTATCGAAAATTACAACATTGCCGATCGGGAGAATGTACCCATCTGTCAGGACACCGGCATGGCCTGCGTGTTCCTGGAAATCGGTCAGGATGTGCATTTCGTCGGCGGCGACCTGCGGGAAGCCGTGGACGAGGGCGTGCGCCGGGGCTATACCAATGGCTATCTGCGCAAGAGCGTGGTGGGTGACCCCGTCCGCCGTGGCAACACCGGCGACAATACCCCTGCTATGCTGTATACTGAGATCGTGCCCGGCGAGAATGTGAAGATTACCGTGGGTCCCAAGGGCTTCGGCAGTGAGAATATGAGCGCCATTCGGATGTTCAAGCCCTCCGCCGGTCTGCAGGGCATCAAGGACTTCATCATCGAAACCGTGGAAACTGCCGGTCCCAATCCCTGTCCTCCCATGGTGGTAGGCGTGGGCATCGGCGGCACCTTTGATAAGGCGGCGCTGCTGGCCAAGAAGGCGCTGATGCGCCCTCTGGACAGCCATCATCCCGACCCCTTCTATGCGGAGTTGGAGGATGAAATGCTGGCTAAGATTAACGAGCTGGGTATCGGACCTCAGGGCTTCGGCGGCAAGACCACTGCCATCGGTCTGAACATCGAAACCCTGCCCACCCACATTGCCGGTATGCCCTGTGCCATCAATATCAACTGCCACGTGACCCGGCATAAGACGGAGGTGCTGTAATGGAGAAGTATATTACTCTGCCTCTGACCGAGGAGCTGGCTAAGACTCTCAAGGCCGGCGACACCGTGTACCTCACCGGCACCATCTACACCTCCCGGGACGCAGGACACAAGCGGATGTGCGAGGCTCTGGCCCGGGGCGAAGAACTGCCCTTTGACCCTAAGGATGCCACCATTTACTATGTTGGCCCCACCCCCGCCAAGCCCGGTCAGGTGATTGGCTCTGCCGGTCCCACCACTTCCGGCCGTATGGATGCCTATGCTCCCACTATGATGAGCGTCGGTGCCCGGGGCATGATTGGTAAGGGCGCTCGTCTGCCCGAGGTCATCGAGGCTATGAAGAAGTACTCCGGTGTGTATTTCGGCGCCATCGGCGGTGCCGGCGCACTGTTGGCCAAGTGCATCAAGTCTGCGGAGCTGATTGCATTCGAGGATTTGGGCGCGGAGGCCCTTCGTAAGCTGTATGTGGAGGAAATGCCGTTGGTTGTCATTATTGACAGCGAGGGCAACAATCTCTATGAATCCGGTAGAGCGGACTATCTGGCACAGAGCAAGTGATTGTTATGTAAAAAACGGCACCCAAACGGGTGCCGTTTTTTTGCGGAGAACCGGTGTGAGATAAATGATTGCTTACGTTATTAGGATATCGTAGAGCGGGAGCTTGCTCCCGCCGCCAACGCAGGTTGATTTCTTTGCAAAACAACACAAAATGGTATACTACGGGCGCTTTTGCAGCTCAATATCGGTAGATTACGGCGGGGGCAAGCCCCCGTCCTACGGCACAATCAATGCTTGTTTAGCGGTATCATCACGAGTGTGTCATTGCGAGGAGCGCTTGCGCGACGTGGCAATCTCCTGAGAATAAAACGTATCAGTTCCTTTTAGAGGAGATTGCCACAGGCTAAAGACCTTCGCGATGACAGACATTTCTATACGATTTACAGAGCCGTTCGTTACCGAGTGAGCCCAATGGTGTGGGATTACCGCCTGGGTAGGTGACGCGATTTGCCGCGAGCTATGCCCGTAAATAATCATTTATCGACCGTTTCGGGGGTGTTTCAATCATTGACAAAAGGCGCGTATAGGGGTAAAATAGAGTATATCAATTCATTGAGGTGATTTCCATGGAACAGAAACTGCGCACGGAAACGCTGTGCATTCAGGCCGGCTACAGCCCCAAGAGCGGTGAGCCCCGGCAGATTCCGATTTATCAGAGCACGACCTTCAAATATGCTACCTCCGAGGATATGGGCAAGCTGTTTGATTTGGAGGCGGAAGGTTATTTCTACTCCCGGCTGGCCAACCCCACCTGTGATGCCGTTGCGGCGAAAATTGCGGCGCTGGAGGGTGGCACGGCGGCAATGCTGACCAGCTCCGGTCAGGCGGCGACCTTCTATTCGGTGTTCAACATCGCATCCTGCGGCGACCATGTGGTGTCGTCCTCTGCCATCTACGGCGGAAGCTTCAACTTGTTCAACGTAACAATGCGACGCATGGGCATCGATTTTACCTTTGTCAATCCCGACTGTACTGAGGAAGAGCTCCGTGCGGCCTTTAAGCCCAACACCAAAGCGGTTTTTGGCGAAACCATCGCCAACCCCGCTCTGAATGTGCTGGATATCGAGAAGTTTGCCAAGGTCGCCCATGAGCATGGCGTGCCCCTGATTGTGGACAACACCTTTGCCACTCCCATCAACTGCCGGCCCTTCGAGTGGGGCGCCGACATTGTAACCCACTCCACCACCAAGTATATGGACGGTCATGCCAGCGCTGTGGGTGGCGTCATTGTGGACAGTGGCAAGTTCGACTGGACTGCCCATGCGGACAAGTTCCCCGGCCTGTGCACTCCCGATGAGAGTTACCACGGCGTGACCTACACCGAGCGGTTCGGTCTGGGCGGTGCGTTCATCACCAAGTGTACCGCTCAGCTGATGCGTGATTTGGGCTGCGTCCAGTCCCCCCAGAGCGCTTACTATCTGAACCTGGGTCTAGAGAGCCTGCCGTTCCGGATGCGCCAGCACTGCTCCAATGCCCAGAAGATTGCGGAGTTCCTGCAGTCCAATGAGAAGGTTGCTTGGGTGAAGTACTGCGGTCTGAAGGGCGACAAGTACTACGATTTGGCACAAAAGTATCTGCCGGGTGGCTCCTGTGGTGTGATTTCCTTCGGCTTGAAGGGTGGTCGGGCTGCGGCCGAGGTGTTCATGAAGAACATGAAGCTTGGCTCTATCGAGACCCATGTGGCGGACTCCCGGACTTGCTGCCTGCATCCGGCCTCCTCCACCCATCGGCAGATGACCGATGCGGAGCTGGATGCCGCCGGTGTGGGTGCGGATTTGATTCGCCTGTCCTGCGGTTTGGAAAATGCCGAGGATTTGATTGCGGATTTGGCTCAGGCCATTGAAAAAGTGTAAAAACAGAACCGACCGTCACAGATGTGACGGTCGGTTTTCGTTATAGACGAACCTCCACGGGGCTTCCAATGGTCATGGATTCGGGGGTCACATGGCAGTCCATGGCCAGAATTTGAACGCCGGCACTGGCGGCCTCCCGCAGGGCGGCACCGAAAATGGGGTCGGTGGCATCGTTGGGGTGGAGGTAGCGCACATCGGACATTTGAATTACGAACAGTACATAGGCTCCATAGCCCTCTCGGGCGGCCTGAATCAGCCCCCGAAGATGCTTGGCGCCCCGCTCTGTTGGGGCATCGGGGAAGGCGCAGATGCCGTCGTTTTCCAGAGTCACTCCCTTAACCTCCAGCAGGCAGGGCTTGCCGTTCAGCGTAAAGGAATGGTCAAAGCGAGAGTCGCCGTGGACGGTTTCGGGGCGCAGATTTTCAATGGCACCCAGGCCTCCGGAGCGAAGCCATTCGCCGGCGGCAATATTGGGAGCTTGGGAGTCCATGTTAATCAGTCGGTGACCTTTTTGGACGGTGATGAGGTCGAATTTTGTTTTCCGGGTGGGGGTGTCGGCTTGCTGACACCAGACCTGCGCGCCGGCGGGAAGCAGTTCCCGGCAACGGCCGGTGTTTTTGACGTGGCAGATTTCGGTCTTGCCGTCGATTTCCACGTGGGCGATGAATCGGTTGGGGCGGTCCAGGAAGGTGCCGGGCACCATGCGGCTGTAGTTCATAGGGGTCACTCCTTTTGGCTATCATAACAGATTTTTGCGAGAAAGCCAATAGAAAAGGCTTGACAATTTTGAAAATCGTGCTATAATCTTATCTGTTCCGAAACGGAGGCATAGCTCAGCTGGTTAGAGCGCATGCTTCACACGCATGAGGTCACAGGTTCGAGTCCTGTTGTCTCCACCAAAAGAAACCCGTCCTGTTGGACGGGTTTTTCTTTTTTAGTGAAGGACAACGGATTCGAACCCATAGCATTGGAACTGTCCGGCGGACAGTTCCTGCCACCAGTGCAAACACTGGTGGCTACCTTTATTTTTGCCCCAATGGGGCAAAAAATGCAAATCGAGTCCTGTTGTCTCCTTGCACCTTCGGGCCAAAATGTATATCAAGGGGGCGCTGTTTCCGTCGCATATAGACATTTTTACCTACTAATAAATATCACAATGCATAAGCCAAACTCCTGCTCAAGAAAAAATTGTTGACATCAAACAAGCCATACGATAAAATGGAATTATGAGGAAAAGGCTTGATAGCCGACATTTTAGGGGGATTATTATGAAAAAGAGTATGATTCATCCGACTTATGGCCAAATCGATTATGAAGAAAACGTTTGGAGCGGCAAGAAATCCATTTCCATCAACGGTACTCCCTTGCAGAAGATTAGCAAGAAAGAGTACCTGCTGAGTGCAGGCGGAAAAGCAGTTTCGGTCACCATGCGCGGTAGTGCGATGACGGGGGCGTCACTGTCCATCCAGAACGATGAAATCCAGATTGTCTCTAAGCCTTCGGTGCTTGATTGGATTTTGAGTGTATTTCCATTTTTGATGATTCTGGTTTGGGGCAATAGTTTTCAGCTTTGCAGTATCGTTCCCGTAGTGGGCGGTGCCATTGGCGGCGCATTGGGTGGCTTTGGAATGGCGCTCACCGTGCTTGCAATCCGGGAAAAGAATATTGCCATCAAGTTTTTGATTTCCATCCTTGCCACTCTGGCTACATTCGCTTTGGGTTCTGCCATCGCCTTTATGATTTTAGCATAAAGACAAGGGCGCTGACTTTTTTGGATTCACATAGTTATACGAACAGGGAGCCGATTGGCTCCCTGTTTTTTTTCTGAATGGGGGATTGCCACGCCAGCTTTGCTGGCTCGCAATGACGCGGGTTTTATCGGGGTTCGCTTTTGTAGGGCGGGTCGGCGGGGTGCAGACCCTGGAATTTTTGCATGGTGCGGGAGACCGCATCCCGGGAGTTCTTCCAGTCGGCAGAGGCGTTGCGGTAGTCGAATTTGTCGATGAACCAGTCCAAATCGCCCTTGACCCGGGCCATATTCTCCCGCATGAGCCGGAAGACGCTGGCGTAGAACCACTCCCGCTGGTCGTTGGGAAGCTTGTCCGGGGCGATTTCCATGAGTTTCAGGAAGTGGCGCATGCAGAAGCCCTTGCAATTATCTACCTTGGAACGGAATTCGGCGTCCTTGGTCAGGTAAAAAAAGGTGGAAAGGTAGCGCTCCATGTTGTAATCCACCTTGTTGCAGATGAAGCAGGTGCTTTGCTTTTTTCGGGCCCAGGTGACGAGGGAGCTTTCTTCCTCCTCGGGGCGCTTGCCGAAGAGGTTGCGCTTGCCGGGCATTTTGAAATTGTCCATCTCCCGGCTCATTTCCTCGAACAGGCTGACGAAATAGGTTTGCAGAATCAGTGCGCTACCCAGGGAGTTGCCGTAGTCGTACATTTTCTTCAGGTGGTGGCCACAGAAGCCCTCGGCATCGGTGGCAAGGCGCACGTCAGGCTCCATATAGCTGGCGCTGGGGCCCAGGGTGTAGTTGATGGCCCGCCGCTCGGCTTCCCGCTCCAGGTAGCAGAAGGGGCATTCGTCGCCGGAGTCGAAGGCTTCGTTGACGGGAATGGTGTAGATTTTTTCTTTCATGACCGGGCGCTCCTTTTTCTTTTCAGTGTATCACAAAAAGGGGCGGGGTGCAAGGGGCGATGTGATTCGCTCCGAAAATGGGGAAGAGGGCCGATTGTGATCCAATCGGCCCTCTAAGGCGTTACACGGGATAGTTGCTCTGTTAACTTGGAAATTCTACGGTATATTCATCAAAGATGTAATGGTCGCCATAGACATAGGTTTTTTGATCGATAAAATGTCCAGAAACAGGTTGGCCGTTAGCATCGGTTCCGCCAACAAGTTCTGCCGATTCGGTCAATAGACGCCCTTGTTCATCATAGGTGTAAGTGAGGACCTTTTGTTGTGTTCTTTCGATAAAGGGCACGGATTCGGACACACCCCAACAGTCCAGATTTTGGTCAATTCTGCACACCCTATTCTGACTATCGTAGGTGTAATTGTCGGTGTATGTGTAATCCAGGCGATTTGCGCCCCGGAATTGTTGCGTGATGCATTGGGTGATGTTTCCGTTGTCATCATATTGATACGTGAAATCCCAACGATTGCTAACGCTTAAATCCTGTCCATCAGCGAGGCTTTTTGTCCAAACATTCAGAACTTGAGATAAATGCCCCTGTTCGTTATAGCTGTACAGAAGTGTGTGATGACCGCCGTTTTCTCGAATTAATTGGCCATTCTCGTTGTAGGTGGGGATAATGGGGGTTTCTGCCGCCCGATTTTCTCCAAACCATGGATAAATGAGAGTGCCGGACTCGTCATATTGGAAAAACAGCTCACAATGAGTAATATAGTTGTAGTATTGATGCTGTGGTAAACGGAAAGTGTTTAATGGAACATAATTCGTTTGGTCCAAGTGAACCAAATTTCCGTCGGTATTATAGCGCCAGAGGACCTGATTGTAGTAATTTTGGTTGCCGAAAGTGGGGTCGTATTTGGTGTAGTTGAGAGAAAGGGGGACATCCTCGATGATGGTAAATCGGGCCAGTAATTCCTCGGGGGTCGCTTTGGGTAACGAGTATCCACCAACATAGGAGCGGAAGGTTTCTTCATTAAGGTATGGTTTTAAATCCTCCATGGAGCTTAAAAAGTCGTAGCAGTATTTAAGCCCCTCGTTTCCGTTAGGCACACCATTTACAAATATTCCCCGGAAACTAAAGTATCCATAGTTGTTAGACTTGTAGAATTCCAAAGAACGCCATATTTCCCAATAGATTGAGAGACGTTGGGCAATGAGTTTCTCAGAATCAGGCTCTGTGGGAGAATTGGTAGGGGTGGTAGGCTCAGTAGGGGTGCTGGACTCGGTGGGGGCTTGCAAGACTGGGTCGGTGGGCGTGGGGGATGCGCCGGGGTGCAGGAGCATGGCGGTGATGCCGATGATGAGCACTAGGCAAGCCACCAGCGCCACCCAGCGAATCACCGGGGGCTTTTGGGACTGTTTGACCAGCTTTGGGTCGATTTTTCCCAAAATATCTAACATTTCATTTCCGTTCATAGGGTGTAGCCCTCCTCTTCAAGATGTTCCCGCAGGGCATTGCGGGTGCGCCAAAGGGTGGTTTTGACCTTGCTCTGGCTGATGGAGAAACGAAGGGAGATGTCCGCAATGGAGTCTAAGTACCAATAGCGGCGCAGGAATATCAGCCGCTGCTGACGGGGCAGGACCGCGAGAAAATCGCTGATGATTTTCGCCAGCTCTTCCGCCTCCATGCGGCAGGGAGTGTCGTCCGGCGCTGGGATGCATCTTTCCAGCTCGGCGGTCAGGGTGACGATGTGGGCGGAACGCTTGAGCCGACTGCGGTGGCGGCACAGGTCGATGGACAGCCGACGGACGATTTGGGCCAGATAGCCGAAAAAGTGCGCCCGGGGTTCTTGGGGCGGAATGGAATTCCAGGCCTGCAGGTAGGTGTCGTTCTCGCATTCCTCGGCGCTGGGGGTATCGCCTACGATGTTCATGGAAATCTGCCGCAGGCCGGCACCGTGACGTCGGGCGGTTTCGGCGATGGCAGACTCGTCCCGTGCCAGGTACAAGTCGATGATCTGATTGTCGTGCATGGTATCAGCTCCCTTCACCCTATATAACGACATTTTAATAGGGATGGTCACAGGTTGCAATCAAAAATTTACACATCCGAACCCAATGCGGCATAATTTGGCACGGGAGGGATGGAAATGAAGGCGTATTTTATCACATTCCGCTCCATTACGCTGGCACAGCGGGGGGAGCGGGTACTGCGAAGCGGTGGGCATGAGTGCCTGTTACAGCGCACGCCACGGTGGATGGAGGCCAGAGGCTGCGGGTACTGCCTGCGGTTGAAGTCGGCGGATGTAAGGCGGGTTTTACAGCTGTTACAGCAGGAAAAGGTGGCGTACAGCAAGGTCTATGCACGCAACGATGCCGGGGATGTGGAGGAAGTGGAGCAATGATCTATCTGGACAACGGGGCTACTTCCTTCCACAAGCCCCCGCAGGTTCGCCGGGCGGTGGTGCAGGCTATGGCAACCTGCGCCAACCCGGGCCGGGGTGGTTATGGGGTGGCCATGGCGGCGGCGGAGAAAATTTACCGCTGCCGGGAGGCGACCGGGCGGATGTTCGGCTGCCAGCCGGAGCAGGTAGTGTTGACCAATAACTGCACCCATGGGCTGAACTTGGCCATTCGGTCCCTGGTGAAACCTGGGGACAGGGTGGTAATATCCGGCTTTGAACACAATGCGGTGACCCGCCCCCTGTATGCCCTGGGGGCCCGGGTCATGGTGGCCGGTCGGCAGTTGTTTGACTGGGAGGATACGCTGGCGGACTTCCGCCGGGCGTTGGAGGAAGGGGCCCGTGTGGTGGTATGCACCCATGTTTCCAATGTGTTCGGCTATATTTTGCCGGTGGAGGAGATTGGACGGCTGTGCAAGCGATACGGGGTGCCTCTAATCGTAGATGCGGCGCAATCCGCCGGGGCGCTGCCGGTGGGGCTGGAGCGGATGGGGGCGGATTTTGTGGCCATGCCGGGGCATAAGGGGCTGCTGGGACCCCAGGGGACGGGGCTGCTGCTCTGCGCCAAGGGGGCGGAGCCCCTGCTGTTTGGAGGAACGGGCGGCAATTCTTTGGCGAAGACCATGCCGGAGGAGTTGCCGGATCGGCTGGAAGCCGGAACGCTGAATGTGCCGGGTTTTGCGGGACTGACTGCCGGGATAGAATATCTGGAGCGGGTGGGAATTGATGAAATTACCCGCCGGGAACAGCGGCAAGCCCAGGTTGCGGCGAAGGCAATGCGGAATTTGGAATTGCGGGTATTTTCCGGGGCGCATCAGCTGGGGACGGTGAGCTTTGTGCCGGAGGGGGACTGCGAGGAGGTGGCGCAAGGGCTGGCTCAGCGGGGAATCGGTGTGCGGGCGGGGCTTCACTGTGCGCCGTTGGCCCATGAAAGTGCCGGAACACTGGACACCGGCACGGTGCGGGTCAGCTTTGGACACGATGCGGCTCCCTGGCAAACGGAAGGACTAATTCGGGCACTGAAAATGTAAAAAATTTTCAATATCTATTGCTATTGCAGGACAAATCCGCTATAATAGTACAGATAATAGGGTGCGTTTGCGAATTTTGCAAAAGCGGCTCTCAATTGAGAGAAATGAGGAGGTGCACATACAGATATGGAGTTTCTGGACGGATTTTGGAAAGTGCTGAAGGGCATCCAGCCCATGGATTATGTGGACATTGCCATTGTATTTCTGCTGTTCTATGGCTTGCTGCCTATGATTCGGTCCAGCGGTGTGCTACGAATCACATTGACAGTAGTTTTTGTGGTGGTTGTGACGGGTTTGACGGAGCTTTTAGAACTGCATACCCTGAACTTCTTGATGACTATGGTGAAGGATGTGGGTCTAATCGCCATTATCGTGCTGTATCAGCCGGAGCTGCGGCGGATTTTGGACCAGGTGGGCCGGGTTTCCTGGAAAAGCCTGCTGGGTCTTGAGAAGCCTGCGGAGGAAATGGCCAGTATCATCACCCAAACGGTGGCCGCCTGTGAGGTGCTCAGCCGGGAGCGGGTGGGCGCGTTGATTGTATTCGCCCGGGAGAATTCTCTGGAGGAATTCACTAAGACTGGTACCGCCATTCAGGCCCAGGTCACCGACCAGCTGATTCGTAACATTTTCTTCCCCAAGGCGGCACTCCATGACGGCGCAATGATTATTAAAAATGGAAAAATCGACTGCGCCGGCTGTGTGCTGCCCCTGTCCCACAGCTATACCATCAGTGCGGACCTGGGCACCCGGCATCGGGCCGGTGTGGGCGTCAGCGAAGCCACCGATGCGGTGGTGGTGATTGTTTCGGAGGAAACCGGCACCATCTCTGCGGCAGTTGGTGGTGTGCTGAAGCGGTATCTGGCTCCCCAGACCCTGGAGCGGCTCCTGCGTAATGAGCTGTGCCGGGAAAAGGAGGAGAAGAAGCGGGGCATCGGCACTTTGCTGAGCCAGAAGCGGGCAAAGGAGGACAACAATGAAAAATAAGTTGGTCCGGGCCGGCGTTTCTGCGGTGCTTGCGTTTGTTTTGTGGTTGTTTGTGGTCACCGTGTATCGCACGGAGACGGAGCGGACATTTAATGTGCCTGTGATTTTCGACGGCGAAAGCGTGTTGGAGGATCGGGGGCTGATGATTGTTGGCAACAAGGATCTGATGATCCGTTTGAAGCTTAACGGCAACCGGTCGGAGCTGAACAAGCTCCGGGGCTCAGACATCATTGTGATGGTGGATTTGACCCGCATTTATGAGCCCGGCGAGAAGAGCCTGGAATACAGCATTTCCTTCCCCGGCGATATTCGCAACGGCGCCATTGAGGTGGTGAACCGGGATCCGTCCTATATTACCTTGCAGGTAGCCCAGTTTGACAGCAAGGAAGTTCCCTTGGAGGTGGTTGTGACCGGTACGCCCGCTCCGGAGCATGAAGTCAACTATGCCGGCATCACCATTAACGGCAGTTCCACCAGCGTTGTGCGGATTGGAGGACCCAAGAAAATTATTGACCAGGTGAGCACGGCGAAGGTTTTTGTGGATGTGACAGGTGCAGCGGGAAGTGGTACCTATGCTTCCGCTGTAAAGCTGTGCGATGCAGAGGGCAATCCTCTGGAAGGCGACTTGAGCAACGTGGCGGTGAGCAATCACCACCCCACGGTGGTCGTGCCGCTGCTGAAGCAGAAGAGCGTGAATCTGGTGGGCACGGTTACCGCCGGAAATGGTCTGACTGGCGAGGATGTGGATTTGAAGCTGAGTTTCGGGCAAATCCTGGTGGCGGGCACGGATGTGGCACTGAAAAATGTGCCGGATACCATTGAAGTCAAGACCTTTGATTTGAGTCAGGTTACTCAGAATCAGACGGTGCAGAGCTTCGATATTGAGCTGTCCGCCTATCCCGGTGTTCGCATTTCTGCCACGGAAAGCGAGGAGGCTCGCTCCGGTAAGGTGGTTGCCACGCTAAATCTGCCCGAAAAGGTGCAAAAGAAGATTGACATCGTGCTGACCAAGAATCATGTGATTAATGTGCCGCCCAACCGGACGGTGACCTTCAGCGGCTCTGAAACGGCTACGATTCAGATTACCCTGGAGGGCTGGGCTCCGGTGCTGAATCGTATCAGTCAGGAGGACATTCGGGCGGAAATCGATGTGAAGGATGGCATCAATAAGATTTATTATGTGAAGGTGACTCTGGAGGGCGATTTTCAGTCCGGTGTGCAGGTCGTCGGTACGTATCAGGTGTCCATCATTTTGAAAATCGGAACATAAGTGCTATGGAACAACAGGTTCAGGTGCGGCGGGTGTTTCCGGACGGGACGGCGGAGATAGTGCTCCGGCGGTCAAGCGCCTGCTCCGGCGATTGCCACAAATGCGCCGGCTGCGGCGCGGTGGAGCAGACAATGGTTGTGACAGCGCAGAATCCCATTGGGGTTCGGGCTGGCGACTGGGTAACCATCCGCTCGGAATCCGGTGGGGTTTTGGCAGGAGCGGCGGTGTTGTATCTGCTGCCACTGGTGTTGTTTTTTACGCTGTGTCTCATGGGCAGTGTGCTTTGGGGGTGCTTGGGCTTCGTGCTGGGCATCGCCGGGGCGGTGGTGTTTGATCGCTCCATTGCCGGAAAAAGAAAAAATGTTTACATCATCACGGGTCTTGTGAAAGACTCTGAGAAAAGAGGATGAATCAAGTGATTAAGAGTATGACCGGTTACGGACGTGCCGTGGCTACGGTGAACGGTAGGGAATTTACGGTGGAGCTGCGTTCGGTGAACAACCGTTACCTGGACTGCAGCGTAAAGTTGCCCCGGAGTTTGAGCTTTGCGGAGGAAACCGTCAAGCAGGCGGTGAAGGCAAGCATCTCCCGAGGCAAGGTGGATGTGTTTATCTCCGTCCGCAGCGAGGGCGGAGAGGAGGTTAAGGTCAGCCTGAACAGCAATGTGCTCGCCGGCTATCTGGCCGCCATGCGGCAGATGGTGGACGAGCATGGTGTGACCGATGATATTAGTGTGTCCACGCTGTCCCGGCTGCCGGAGGTATTTACGGTGGAGCGCCCCGAAATTGATGAGGATCAGCTGCGCGCGGATTTGATGAGCGTGGTGCAGCAGGCGCTGGAGGGCTACGATGCCATGCGCTGCACCGAGGGCAAGGCACTGGAGAATGATTTGCGCAGCCGTGGCGAAACCATTCTGGCGTTGGTCGCTCAGGTGGAGCAGGGCAATGCCCAGACTGTGATTGACTACCGCACCCGCCTGGAAACCAAACTCCAGGAGGTGTTGGCGAACACCTCCATCGATGAGAGCAGAATTCTCACCGAAGCGGCGATCTTCGCCGACAAAGTGGCGGTGGACGAGGAAACTGTCCGCCTGCGCAGCCATTTGCAGCAGATGAACACCATGCTCTCCGGCGGCGGTGCTGTGGGACGGAAGCTGGATTTCCTGCTGCAGGAGATGAACCGGGAAACTAATACCATCGGCTCCAAGTGCTCGGATGTCCGGTTGGCCCGCATCGTGGTAGACATGAAGGCCGAACTGGAGAAGATTCGGGAACAGACCCAGAATATCGAATAACGAGGCTGCGATGAAACTGATAAACATAGGATTTGGCAGCTTGATTGCCGCTAATCGGACGCTTTCCATCCTGGAGCCGGATTCGGCACCCATCAAGCGTGTGGTGCAGGAGGCCCGGGAGCGGGGAATGCTGATTGATGCGTCCTACGGGCGCAAGACCAAGGCTGTGATTCTGATGGATACGGATCACGTGATTCTGTCCGCCATGACCCCGGAGACTCTTGCGGCTCGGTGGGCGGATAAGCAGGTCGAGGTCGAGGAGGAGCTGTCATGAGCAAAGGTAAGCTATTTATTATTTCCGGTGCGTCCGGTGTGGGCAAGGGTACGGTGCTGGAGGGCGTGATGAAGGTCCGTGAGGATTTGGCGTTCTCTGTATCTGCAACCACCCGTCCTCCCAGACCCGGTGAGGTCGAAGGAAAGCACTATTACTTCGTTACCCGGGATCGGTTTCAGCAGATGGTGGAGCAGGATGATTTCCTGGAGTACGACCATCATGCGGACAATGGCTATGGCACTCCCCGGGCCCAGCTGGAGGAAAAGCTGGTCGATAGCCATGTAATTTTGGACATTGAGCCCAAGGGTGCGAAAATTGTCCACGAAAAGCGTCCGGATGCGACCTTGATTTTTATCATGCCCCCCTCTATGGAGGAGTTGGAGCGACGGCTCCGCGGTCGGGGAGATACCTCGGAAGAGCAGATTGCTATGCGCCTGGAGCGGGCAAAATGGGAAATGGAGCAGCGGGGCTGGTATGACTATGTGGTGGTCAATGACCAGGTAAATCGCTGCGTGGAAGAAATCTTGAACATTATCGCCGAAAAGGCGGACTAAATTATTTGGAGGAATTTGATTATGTTGTACCCCCCTGTTGCTGATATGCTGAAGAATGTTGGTAGCCGTTATCTGCTGGTGAACGTTGTTGCCCAGCGGGCTCGTCAGATTGCCATTGAGGCCGAGGCCTTCCAGGAGGAACTGACGGACAAGCCTGTGACCCTGGCCATCCGTGAGGTTGCTAAGGGTGAGCTGACTGCCGGTTTGAAGGAAGAATATCAGAACTAATGAGGAGGAAAGGGCTGTATGGTTGCAAAAATTGCGGTTTCTGCCGCTGCGTTTGCCATCGATAAGCCCTATTCCTATTGGGTGCCGGAGGGGATGATTCTGGCGCCTGGTCAGCGGGTTTCGGTGCCTTTTGGTCGCAGCAACAAGCGGTGTGAGGGCATCGTGCTGGCGCTGGAGGAGGGCACAGAGGATGGTCTGAAGGCGGTGGAATGCTGCTTGGATAATCAGCCGGTGCTCAGCGGAACCATGCTACGGCTGGCGGGCTTTATGCGGGAACGGTATTTTTGCACGTTGTATGATGCGGTGCGTGCCATGCTTCCGGGCGGTCTGAATTTTCAGACCACTGAAAGCTATGCCCTGACTGATGACCGCAGCTGGCAGGATAAATCCATCCGCCAGAGCAATGCGGCGAAGCTGCTGACCCTTTTGAATGATTTAGGCGGACAAGCCGCCGGGCAAATCCTGCGGCAAGCGGTGCCGGAGGAGGATGCTTTTGCTGCTGCGGTGCAGTATCTGGTGCGGAAAAAGTGGCTGAGCTCCACGGTGGAACTGACTCGCCGTGCAGCGGATAAGACTGAACAGGTGGCAAGCCTGGCTTCCTCGGTGGAGGAGGCACTGGAATATGCCAGCCATCGTCCCAAATCTGCCGCTATGCAGAAGGCGGTCATTGAGCTGCTGTGTAATCTGGGCAGTGTGTCGGTGAAGGAGCTTTGCTATTTTACCGGTGCCAGCGCCGCCACCGTGCGACGGTTGCGGGATTTGGGTTATGTGAAGCTGGAAGGCCGGGAGGTTCTGCGCTACCGCCAGATTCAGCCTGCTAAAATTGACACGAATTTGGTACTGAATCCGGAGCAGGATGCGGCCTATCAAGGACTGTGCCGGCAGATGAATCAGTCCCAGCCCGGAGCGGCGCTTCTGTATGGAGTCACCGGCTCCGGCAAGACTGCGGTCTATTTGAAAATGATTCGCCGATGCCTGGATGCAGGCAAGACAGCGATGCTCCTGGTGCCGGAAATCGCTCTGACACCCCAGCTTCTGGGGGTGATGGTGGCGCATTTTGGCGAAAATGTGGCAGTTCTGCACAGCAGTTTGCCTGCCACAGAGCGCTATGATCAGTGGAAGCGTGTCCGCTCGGGGAAGGCCCGGGTGGTGGTGGGAACCCGCTCAGCGGTGTTTGCGCCCTGCACGCCGGGGCTGATCATTCTGGATGAGGAGCAGGAGCACTCTTATAAATCTGAAAATTCTCCCCGCTATCACGCCCGGGAAGTGGCGCTTTGGCGGGGTGCCAAGGAAGGTGCGCTGGTGCTTTTGGGCTCGGCGACCCCTTCGATAGAAACCATGTACCATGCCAAGCAGGGAAATTATCGGCTGTTTACGCTGAAACAACGCTACAATCAGCAGGCGCTGCCCCAGGTGCAAATCGTGGACATGCGGGAGGAACTGAAAGAGGGCAACGATTTGTCCTTCAGCTTGCCCCTGCAGGAGGCGGTTTACAAAACAGCGCAGGCCGGTAAGCAGACGATTTTATTGCTGAACCGTCGGGGCAACAGTCGGGCGCTGGTGTGTGTGGAATGTGGTAAGGCGCCGGAGTGTCCCCGGTGCAACGCGCGTCTGACTTATCACAGCGCCAATCAGCGGGTGATGTGCCACTATTGTGGTTTTTCCCGCCCGGCGCCGGAGCGGTGCGACTGTGGCGGCCGTCTCAAGCGCCTTGGCATCGGAACCCAGAAGGCTCAGCAGGAGCTTAACGCCTTGATGCCGGAGCTGGAAATTGCGCGCATGGATGCGGACACGGTTAGTGCGGTGAACACCCACGAGAAAATTTTGGATCACTTCAAGCAGGATGCCGTGCCGGTGCTAATCGGCACTCAGATGGTGGCAAAGGGGCTGGATATGCCCAATGTGACCTTGGTTGGCGTACTGGATGGAGATACATCGCTGTATTCCGGCGGCTATCGGGCGGCGGAGACCACCTTTAATATGCTGACCCAGGTGGTTGGGCGGGCCGGTCGGGGCAAGGATTCCGGCAAGGCAATCGTCCAGACCATGGTGCCGGAGCATGAGGTGCTGAAGCTGGCGGCCCGGCAGGATTACGAAGGCTTTTACGAGCTGGAGATTCGCCTGCGGCAGCTGCAGCAGTATCCGCCCTTTGCGGATGTGACTACAATTACCTTTACGGGGCAGGACGAATCTCAGGTGCTGAGAGGGGCTGTGAAATTTCGGGACAGCTTACTTGCATGCCTGGCAGAGCCCCGATATCAAAGCGAACGATGCACTGTGTTAGGGCCTGCGCCCTGCCCGGTGCCGAAAATTAACTACAATTTCCGTTATCAGCTGACCCTGCGCTGCCGGCAGAGCAAACTTCTGCGGGAGCTGGTGGCCCATTTCCTGCGGCAGTTTGCCAAAGACGGTGCCAACCGGGGTGTGAGTGTGTTTGCTGATGTGAATGGAATGGATTAGAAAGGGATAGAATATGGGAATTCGCAAGATTTTGACGGACAAGGATCCGGCTCTGCACAAGGTGTGCAAGCCGGTGACCACTTTTGATAAGAAGCTGCATAAGCTGCTCGACGACATGGCGGAAACCTTGGAGGAGGCCAATGGCGTGGGCCTGGCGGCTCCGCAGGTGGGCATTCTGCGTCGGGTGGTGATTGTGGACACCGGCGATGGTATTCTGGAGCTGGTGAACCCCACCATCATTGAGACCTCTGGTGAGCAGGTCGGCGCCGAGGGGTGCTTGAGCGTACCCGGCAAGTACGGCCTGGTGAAGCGCCCCAATGTGGCAAAGGTGCGGGCTCAGGACCGCAACGGCGACTGGTACGAGGCCGAGGGCGAAGAGTTGATTGCCCGGTGCTTCTGCCATGAGCTCGATCACCTGGACGGTGTGGTTTACACCCAGGTCATGGACCGGTTCCTTTCTGACGAGGAACTGGACGAAATGGAGTAAATTTTCTGCACGGAGGTGCAAAAATGAGAGTTGTATTCATGGGTACGCCGGATATTGCGGCGACTTGCCTGAAGAGAATCCTGGATGATGGCTTCGAGGTGGTGGGTGTTTACACCCAGCCCGACCGACCCAAGGGGCGGGGCATGAAGATGATGTTCTCTCCTGTGAAGGAGGTGGCGCTGGCGGCGTCCATTCCCGTGTTCCAGCCGGAGAATTTCCGGGACGGGGAAACGGTGGAGCAGCTGCGGGCACTGAAGCCGGATGTTTGCGCTGTGGTGGCTTACGGTCGGATTCTTCCTCAGAGTGTGCTGGATGTGCCCAACAAGGGCTGCGTGAATATTCATGCCAGCCTGCTGCCCCAATATCGGGGGTCAGCGCCTTATCAGTGGGCGGTTTTGGATGGCTTAGAGCAAACCGGTGTCAGCGCCCAGTACATGGCGCTGAAAATGGATGCCGGCGATGTGATTGATGTGGAAAAATGCTGCATCGAGCCCAATGAAACCGCCGGCGAGCTGTTGGACAAGCTGGCAGGACTGGGCGCCAAGCTGTTGAGCCGGACGCTGAACCGCTTGAAGGACGGACCGGTGGAGGCGCAGCCCCAGGATGAAGCGGCGGTGACCTATGCGCCTATGTTGGATAAATCCATGTGTCCAATCGACTGGAGCAAAACTGCCCAACAGGTGCACAATCAGGTGCGGGGTCTGCACCCCTGGCCTGTGGCAACGGCGGTGATTGGTGGCACCTTCTTTAAAATTCATTCCACCGTGATTGTGGAGGGCGCAGGTCAGCCCGGTGGGATTTTGGGCTTGACCAAGACCGGTTTACAAATCGCCTGCGGTGAGGGTGCGGTGGAAATTCGCAGCCTGCAGGCCGAGGGCGGAAAACGCATGGCGGCGCCGGATTATTTCCGGGGACACCCCTTGGAGGTATAATTATGAATGCTCGACAGACTGCTTTGGATGTATTGATTGCCTGCCGGAAGCGGGCGGCCTGGTCTAATGGCGTTTTGAAGGATTATATTGAGCGGGACAAGCTGGATCGCCGGGATGCGGCGCTGGCTACCCGCCTGTGCTACGGCATTTTGCAGCATCGGGGATTGCTGGACTTTTTCCTGAAGCAGCTGCTCACCGGCAATATCAAGGATTTGCATCCGTTGGTGCGGGACATTCTGCACATGGGTCTGTATCAAATCTACGAGCTGGACAAGGTGCCGGATTCTGCCGCGGTGAATGAATCGGTGACCCTGGCGAAGAAATACTGCCGCTGGCAGCGGAGCGCGCCGGCGCTGGTGAATGCAGTGCTTCGCAATGCGGTGCGTACCAAGGGCACGCTGAAGATACCTACCACCCTGGAGGATCGTTACAGCCATCCCAAGGAACTGATTTCGTTGCTGGGTAGCTATGTGGGCCAGGAGAAGCTGGAGCCTATGCTGGCGGCGAATAATGATACCCCCCTGACGGTGGTGCAGGTCAATACCCTGCGAACCACCACCGAGGCACTGATGGAGGAGCTGAAATCCGAGGATGTGGTGGCGCTGCCCCATAGCTGGATGCCTGACTGCCTGGTGCTGTCCAACACCGGCAATTTGGAGAAGCTGAAGGCCTTTAAGGAAGGCTTGTTCTATGTACAGGATGCGGCATCCCGTCTTGCGGTGATGTGCGCTCAGATTCCACAGGGGGAGGACATTCGGGTGCTGGACTGCTGTGCTGCGCCCGGCGGAAAGACCTTTGCAGCGGCCATTGCTATGGGCGGAAAGGGCAAGGTTCGCTCTGCGGACATTCACCGCCACAAGACTACCCTAATCCAGCACGGCGCTGACCGGTTGGGTCTGCACAATGTGTTGGTGCGGGAACAGGATGCCACGGAGAACCATCCTACCTGGCACGGGAAGATGGATGTGGTGCTGGCAGATGTGCCTTGCTCCGGCTACGGCATTATCCGCAAGAAGCCGGATATCCGCTACAAAGACCCCAAAGACATGGAACGGCTGCCGGAGTTGCAGTTGAAAATCCTGTGCAAGCAGGCCCAGTACGTAAAGCCCGGCGGCGTAGTGATTTATTCTACTTGCACTCTGGTGCGGGGCGAAAACGAATGCGTGGTGGAGGCGTTCTTGAAGCATCATCCGGATTTTGTTATTGAAAAGCTGCCGTTACCGGGAAATTTTCCGATAAATGAGAGTGGAATGTTGGCACTTGTCCCCGGTGAATATGACACCGACGGTTTCTTTATCGCAAAGCTGCGGAGGAAAGCATGAATCTGAAGTCACAGAATCTGACCGAGCTGAGCGCCCTGTTTAAGGAAATGGGGCAGCCCGGATTCCGAGCCAAGCAGGTCTATACCTGGCTGCACAAAGGCGTTCGTACATACGAGGAGATGACGAATCTGCCCCAAAACCTGCGCGCCCAGCTGGCACAGCGGTATCCCATCTGCCCGCCGGAGGTGGTGCGTAAACAGGAGTCTGCCAAGGATGGCACAATCAAGTACCTGTGGCGACTGTCTGACGGCAACTGCGTGGAAACGGTGCTGATGCGTTACCATTACGGCAACACAGTGTGTATCTCTACCGAGGTAGGCTGCCGGATGGGGTGCGCTTTTTGCGCGTCCACATTGGGCGGACTGGTGCGGAGGCTGGAGCCCTTTGAAATGTTGGATCAGGTGCTGTTCACCCAGGTGGATTCCGGTCTTCCCGTGAGCCACATTGTGCTCATGGGCATCGGTGAGCCCCTGGACAATTTTGATAATGTGATGAAATTCTTGGAGTTGGTCAACAGCCCTGAGGGCATGAACATTTCTATGCGGCACATCAGCTTGTCCACTTGCGGACTGGTGCCAAAGATTGACGAGCTAGCCAAACGGAAACTTCAGCTGACGCTGTCGGTTTCTCTCCATGCGCCAAATGATGAAATTCGCAACCGCATTATGCCGGTGAATAAGGCATATCCTACGGAAGAACTGTTGGAGGCTTGCCGTCGGTACTATCAGGCTACCTCACGGCGGATTTCCTTTGAGTATGCCATGATTGACGGTGTCAACGACCGGGAGCAGGATGCCAGGGAGCTGCTGCGGCGGCTCAAGGGCTTGCCCGCCCACTTCAATTTGATTCCGCTGAACCATGTGGAGGAAAGCCCCCTGAAGCCCAGTTCCCGCAAAGCGGTGGCGGCATTCCAGAAAACTCTGGAGGATGGGGGCGTGACTGCTACCGTCCGTCGTACGCTCGGCGGCGACATTGATGCCTCCTGCGGGCAGTTACGCAGGAAATATTCCAAAGAGCAGGGCTAAAGCCTGCATAGAGAGAGGAGCGATGCCCCATGCAAAGCTGGGCGCTGACGGATCCGGGCTGTGTCCGGACGGAAAACCAGGACTCGTACCAACTGAAGAAATTGGATCGGAACACCCTGCTGTGCGTGGTTTGCGATGGCATGGGCGGCGCTAAGGCCGGCAATGTGGCCAGCAATATGGCTGCGGTGGTGTTTTCCAGGGAAGTGGAGCGATATTACCGCAGCAACATGGACGTTGACTCCCTGAATGACCTGCTTCGGCAGGCAGTGAAGCTGGCAAATTTTACGGTCCATGATCAGTCCGGTCGGGTGGAAGAATATGAGGGCATGGGCACCACCTTGGTGGCGGCTGTTGTCCGTGGACGTACGGTAACGGTGGTCAATGTGGGTGATAGTCGCGCTTACCGCATCAACGATGAGGATATCCAGATGATTACCACAGATCACTCCCTGGTTCAGTTGATGATTCAGCGGGGAGAACTGCGACCGGATCAAGCCCGGTATTTTCCGGGGAAGAACTACATCACCCGTGCCATTGGCACCGAACCTACGGTGGTTTGCGATATTTTCCGGCAGGAACTGCTACGGGGTGAATACTTGCTGCTTTGCTCGGATGGATTGACTAACCTGGTGGATGACCAGGAAATTTTGTTCGAGCTGCTTCATGGCGGCAGCCAGGAGGATTGCTGCCAGCGGCTGCTGGCAATTGCCAAGAATCGTGGCGCGCCGGATAATGTGACCAGCATTTTGGTGCGGGTCTGACAAAAAGGAGCTATTCATGGATAATGATAAGTATATAGGTCGTATGCTGGACGATCGGTACGAGATCCTGGAGGTTATCGGTACCGGCGGCATGGCCGTTGTATATAAGGCCCTGTGCCACCGGTTAAACCGGATGGTGGCCATCAAGATTTTGAAGGATGAATTCTCTCAGGATGACGAGTTCCGCCGCCGTTTCCAAGCGGAGAGCCAGGCGGTTGCCATGCTCAGCCATCCGAATATTGTGTCGGTTTATGACGTTTCCACCGCAGAGGATGCGGATTTCATCGTCATGGAGCTGATTGAGGGAATTTCCCTGAAGCAATATATGGAAAAGAAGGGCGTTTTGAACTGGAAGGAGACCCTGCATTTTGCTATGCAGATTGCCAAGGCTCTGGAGCATGCCCACGGGCGGGGCATCGTCCACCGGGACATCAAGCCCCACAATGTGATGGTGCTGAAAAACGGCTCGGTGAAGGTGGCTGATTTTGGAATTGCCCAGGTGACTGCCACTAATTCCACCATGACCAAAGAGGCGCTGGGCTCGGTGCACTATATTTCTCCCGAGCAGGCCAAGGGCGGTCGGGTAGATAACCGGTCCGACATCTATTCTCTGGGCATCGTGATGTACGAGATGATAGCCGGGCGGGTGCCCTTTGATGGCGATACCCCGGTGTCGGTGGCTATTCAGCACATCAACGGCGGTGCGGTGGATCCGTCCTACTGGAATCCCAATATCCCCAAGGGGTTGGAGCAGATTGTGATGAAGGCCATCTCCCGTTTGCAGAAGGATCGGTATGCCACGGCGACAGCCATGCTGTATGATATGGATGAGTTCCGCAAGGATCCCACCATTGTGTTCCCCCCGCCGGTGCCGGTGGAAAATGAATCTACCCAGGTCTTGCCCGGGGACTTGAAGCAGCAGGCGGAGCGCACCATCGCCCAGAAGGCCGTTGCCGGTAAGGCTGTGGATGTGCCGCCGGTGCGTAGCCGGCAGCCCCAGCAGGAGGAGCCGGAAGAGCGCAACCGTGTTGCGACCATTGCCATTGCGTCCTGCGTACTGGTGGGTATTGTTGCGATTATCATCTTCCTGATTGTTTTGGGTCAGGGCGGGGAATCCGTATCCATGGTGGAGGTTCCCAGCCTGCTGGGACAGGATTATCAGACCCTGCCTCAGTTCGAGGGCATTCAAGTGGTGCGCCAGGGCAGTCAGCACAGTAATTTCCCGGCGGGTCAGATTATTGACCAGTCGCCAAAGGCCGGTGAACAGGTGCCTCCCGGTACCCGCGTGTTTGTTTACGTCAGTTTGGGCCCGGCGGATACTTCGGTGACCATGGGTAATCTGGTGAATCGAACTCAAATGGATGCCCAGCAAATCCTGGCGGATATGGACCTTGATTTAAACGTGGCGATTGTTCAGGTTTACAGCAACGACATCGCCCAGGGGCGTGTGGTCAAGACCGTACCGGCCCAGGGGCAGAAACTGAATCGCTTTGACCGGGTGGAGCTGCACGTCAGCATTGGCCCGGAAACGGTGACCGCCAAGCTGCCCAACGTTGAGGGGCAGGAGGTGTCTGCTGCGAAGCAGATGCTTAATGATGCGGGCTTCTTTAATGTGGTTGTGCGGGAGTGGGCTAGCGACCTGCCGGTGGGCACAGTCATCAGCCAGAGCGTGCAGCCCGATACCATTCGGGATGTGAGCACGGAGATTCGGCTGTATGTGTCCAAGGGTATGCCTACGGAGCCCAGCACCGAGCCTACCACCGAACCGACGGAGCCCTCCGAGCCCTCCGAGCCCTCCGAACCCTCCGAACCCTCCGAACCCTCCGAGCCCTCCGAGCCCTCCGAACCGTCGGAAAGCACCGAGCCTTCCAGCTCCGGCGGCAGTACCTTGGAGTACGTTTTTGCGGTGCAGCTGGAAACCGATTCTGCGCAGCTGAGCGTGAAGAGGGACGATCAATGGGTGGTGGAGAATGCGGAAATCACGGCGGAGCAGCCCTTTGTGACCCTTACCGTGACCGGCTCCGGCACAGTGATGTACGAGATTTATCTGAACGGTGTGTTCTACGGCATCGAAATGGTGGAGTTTGGCACCAATGAGTGAGAGAAGAACGGGCCGCATCCTGCGGTCGATTAGTGGATTTTACGATGTGCAGACCCCCCAGGGCATGGTGACCTGCCGGGCCCGGGGCAGCCTGCGCCGCGGCAAAGATAGCCCCCTGACCGGTGATATTGTGGAGATTACCGTGGAGCAGGGGAAGGGGATGGTGGAAAAAATTCTACCTCGGCAGAATTGGTTCGTCCGCCCTGCTGTGGCCAATGTGGATGCGTTGGTGGTGTTCGCTGCTAACGTGAATCCGGTGACGGAGCCCTTCCTCATCGACCGGGTAGCTGCCATTGCAGGCGACCGGGATGTGCGGGTGATTCTGTGCATCAATAAGTGCGATTTGGATCCGGCGGTGGATTTGGAACGGATTTACCGCCGGGCAGGCTTCCAGGTGATTCTCACCAGCGCCCAGACCGGCGAAGGTGTGCAGGAGCTGCGGGAGCTGATTCGGGGCAAGCTGACGGCCTTTACCGGTAATTCCGGCGTAGGTAAGAGCAGCGTACTGAACCGTCTGTGCCCGGAGCTGGCGCTGCCCACCGGCGAGGTTTCGGAAAAGCTTGGGCGTGGTCGACATACCACCCGCCATGTGGAGCTGTACCGGCTGGAGGAGGATACCTATGTGGCAGATACGCCAGGCTTTTCCTCCTTTGATACAGATCAGATGGATGTGATTCTCAAGGAGAATCTGCAGTACGCATTCCCGGATTTTGCTTCTTACATTGGCAATTGCCAGTTTCACGACTGTTCCCACCGGGCGGAGCCCGGGTGTGCGGTGACGGCGGCACTGGCGGCGGGGGAGATTGAGCCCACCCGCTATGACAGCTACCTGCGGCTTTATGAGAAAGCCAGCCAGGTCAAGCTGTGGGAAATGAAATGAAAAATCCGTCACCGATTGGTGACGGATTTTTTTATCGATTGGGATTCTGTGTGCAATAGAGGTTTGCGTAGATGCCGCCGTTTTGTAGGAGCTCTTCATGGGTGCCGGATTCGGTGATGATGCCATCAGCGATGGAGATGATGCGGTTTGCAGATCTGATGGTGCTAAGCCGGTGGGCGATAATCAAGGTGGTGCGACCCTTTGCCAGAGCGTCGAAAGCTCGCTGGATTTTGGCCTCGGTAACGGAGTCCAGAGCGGAGGTGGCTTCATCCAGAATTAAAATGGGCGGGTTCTTGAGGAAAATCCGGGCGATGGCCACCCGCTGTTTTTGACCGCCGGAAAGGAGGGTACCACGCTCACCTACATAGGTGTCAAATCCCTGGGGCATGGCCAGAATATCGTCATAGATTTCCGCTTTTTTCGCCGCTTCGATGACCTCGTCCACAGTGGCATCGGGCTTGCCGTAGCGGATGTTTTCGAAAATCGTGTCCGCAAAAAGGAACACATCCTGCTGAACGATGCCAATACTCTGATGGATGGAGCGCTGGGTTACATCCCGCAAATCCATGCCGTCAATGGTGATGCGACCGGTGGATACATCATAAAATCGGGGGATAAGTTGACATAACGTGGTCTTGCCTCCACCGGAGGGACCCACAATTGCCACGGTTTCGCCGGGAGCGACCTGAAGAGAGATTTCTCGAAGAACATCTAAATCTCCGTCGTAGGCGAAGGACACCTGCTCCACCCGGATTTCACCCTGAACATTCTGCAGGTCGGGAGCGTCGGGTTTATCCTGCAGGGTTGGTTCGGTGCCCATAATCTCTACAAAGCGGTTCAATCCGGCGAAGCCATTGGCGAACAGCTCGGAAAAACCGGAAAGCTTACGCATGGGCGCCACGAAGGTGGTGATATACAGAGTAAAGGTCAGCAAATCCCGGTAGTCCATCATGCCCTTCATGACGAAGTAGCCGCCGAAGCCGATGACCACCACATTCAGACTGCACAGGAAGAATTCGATGGTACTGGCGAAGCGCCCCATGGCTTTGTGGAACTGGCGCTTGGAGGTCTTGTATATCTGGTTGGCTGCGGTAAAACGGGCATTTTCCACCGATTCGTTGGCAAAGGCCTTGGCGGTGCGGATACCGGAGAGGGAGGATTCAATTTCCTGGTTGATGTGACCAGTTTTTTGCTTGACAGCTTTGGATGCCCGGCTCATGCTCCGCCGTAGGCTCATGACGATGACCAGGAAGATGGGAATGGTGATGGCGACAATCAGCGCCAGCCTCCATTGAATGGTTGACATAACAATTAGGGCGCCGATGATGGTTAAGCTGCTGGTCAGCAGATCTTCCGGTCCGTGGTGCGCCAGTTCTGTTAGGTCGAAGAGGTCAGTGGTCAGTCGGCTCATGAGCTGACCGGTGCGGTTGCGGTCGTAGTAGTCATAGCTCATATCCTGCATGTGGCGGAAAAGGTCTGCCCGTATGTCGGCTTCCACCCGGATGCCAAAGGTATGACCGTAATAGCAAACGATGAAATTCAGGAAGGTGCGGAGACCGTAGAAGGCAAGGGCGGCCACCATCACCGTGAAGAAGGTGCGATACATTTGATTGGGCAGCATGTCGTAAAGGGCGCTGCGGGTGATGAGCGGGAAACTCAAATCCACCAGGGCAATCAGAAATGCACAGCTGATGTCGATGGTGAACAGCTTCCAATGGCGCCGAAAATAGCGCAGAAAAATCGCCAAGGGGCGTTTTGTTTGGTAATCTTTGGTGGTCATAGGAGTTCCTCCATTTCTAACTCTATTATACACCGGAAATCGAAAACTGCAAGGTTGGAATTTGCCCTCAGCTGTGGTATAATGAAGAAAAAAGTTGGGAGGGCGGTCAAATGGAGATTTTGTATCAGGATAAGCAGATTGTGGTTATCGTCAAGCCCGTGGGAATGGATTCGGAACATGAGGTGCCCCAAGCCCTGGGCGGGGAGATTTTTCCCATCCATCGGCTGGACAAAAACGTGGGCGGTGTGATGATTTATGCCCGAACCAAGCAGTCTGCGGCGACACTGTCCAAGGCGGTTCAGGAGGGTACCATGGTGAAGGAGTACGTGGCTTTGGTGCATGGCGTACCGCCGGAATCCGGAGATTGGACGGATTTTTTGTGGAAAGATAGCAGTAAAAATAAAGTTTTTGTGGTAAAAAAAGAAAGAAAGGGTGTAAAAAAGGCTCGGCTGGAGTTTCAACGCAAGAGCCTTGGGGAGCAATCATTGGTGCAGATTCGGCTGCACACCGGGCGGAGTCATCAGATTCGGGTACAGTTTTCGTCCCGAGGATTTCCGTTGGTTGGTGACCATAAGTATGGTTCCCGGGATGAGGCAAAGGCCCCGATGCTATTCTCCTGCCGCATTACTGTGCCCTATGGAGGGCAATTGCGGAGCTTCCAGGCCTGGCCGGATTGGTGTCAGGTGGTGGAAGAAAGCAAATGAGTGTTTCGTGTAGTAGGGTCGTGTGAACCATGTCTTCCTCTGACGAGGGGGGGAGATTATGCGCCGTTAAACAACCGTTTGCAGAATAAAGCAACACAGCCCGGCAGGGATGAACTGCCGGGCTGTGTTTTTATCTTTTGGGTTTGGCTTTTACAGGGAGCGGATATAATCCAACAGTTCGGGAAAACTGCCATGGGGGTAGGCAGAAATGTCCTTATTCTGTTTGTTAATCAGACAGTCGGTGAGCAGAAATACCTTCATGCCCAGCTCAGCGGCAACCATATCCTCGGTGACGTCGTTGCCTACCATCAGGCAATTTTCCGGATCAATGCCGATGCGGTCCAGAACCTGCCGGTAATAATCCGGGTTGGGCTTGCAGTAGGAGCTGTTTTCGTAGGTGGTGTAATGGATGAAATCCGTCTGGTTCAAGCCAGCCCAACGCATCCGGCTCTCGGTTGCAACTGCGGGGAAGATAGGATTGGTGGCTAGAACCAGGGTGTAGCCTTGCGCTTTCAGCTCGGCGATGGTTTGGGCAGCCCGGGGGTCAAAACCGCAGACGCCCTGAACCTTCTGGAAATCCGTATGGTAGAATTCTGCGAAAATGGGCTCATCAGACCGTGATTTCTCACCGTACAGCCCGGCGAAATGATTCCAGAAGGCGTCCTCGTTGGTTTGATTGCCGTCATTTTTCACCATGGCGGCGGTACCGGACCAGATGGCTTTGATGAGGGATTCGGCTTCGTAGCCGTGGGGGGCCAGCTTGGCAGCCAGCAGACCAAAATAGGCACGGACGAAGGAGTCCTGATCCATGGGGAGCAGGGTGCCGTCCAAATCGAATAAAATAGTAGTGATAGACATAATGACCTCGATGTTTCGGGATTGTTGATAGCGCAACATCTACATTATAGAGACAGGACGAGGATTTGTCAATGAAAACAAGGAGGAATTGGATTGATTTTTGAGCTGACAGCGGGGGCAGCGGCAGCCGGGGGATTGCTGGGATCGTTGTATGCGTACCGAGTGGCATATCATTCGCCGAAAAAGGGGAGGGAGGATGAGTATTTGCTGCCCACGGAGGAGCAGTATGCGTCCAGCCTGGAGATTATGCGTGGGTGTATTGATTTGCTGCGGAAGGTGCCTTATGAGCCGGTGCAGATTCACTCGGAGGATGGCAAACTGCTGTTCGGACGGTATTATCATCGAAATCATCATGCGCCGGTGCAGATTCAGTTTCACGGCTATCGAGGGAGTGCTATGCGTGACTTCTGCGGAGGAGCGCAGCTGGCGCTGAAAATGGGGCACAATGTGTTGCTGGTAGATCAGCGGGCCCATGGGAAAAGCGAAGGAAGTACCATTACATTTGGGGTTCGGGAACGGCTGGACTGCCTGCGCTGGTGCCGGTATGCCCGGCGGCGGTTTGGACCCAAGAGACCGCTGATTCTGGCGGGGGTGAGCATGGGCGCGGCTACGGTACTGATGGCATCGGAATTGCCGTTGCCGAATACGGTGCAGGCGATTTTGGCGGACTGCCCTTATTCGGACCAGAAAAGGATCATTGGAAAGGTGGCTAAGGAGCGGGGGATGCCGGCGATACCATCGGTGGTGGCTTGCACGGTGGGGGCGATGATTTATGGCAGGTTTCGGCTGGGGCAGACGAGCCCCCTGGAGGCGGTGAAGCGGACAAAAATTCCGATTTTGCTACTGCACGGGGAAGATGATCGGTTCGTGCCCTGTGACATGAGCCGAGAGCTGTTTGCGGCTTGTGCGTCGCCCAAGCGGCTGGAAACATTCCCTGGGGCGGCTCATGGGACGAGTTATTTGTCAGATCCGGATCGGTATGAGCGGGTGGTGCGGGAGTTTTTGCAGGAGCACGTGAAAGAATAAAGAGATAAATGATTGTTTAGCGGTGTAAAAAATAGCACGTCATTGCGAGCCAGCGTAAGCTGGCGTGGCAATCTCCTGACAATAAAACATATCAGTTCCCTTTAGAGGAGATCGCCACGGGCCTAAAGGCCCTCGCGATGAC
>JBGVDR010000058.1:0-1697 GCA_045119455.1 Faecousia sp. | reverse complement strand
TGCCGATGAGATCAGTCCCGATACCTGTCGCCTTTGGGACAGCAAGACGGGTGAGAAGCTTGACAAGGATCGTTTTCGCCGTGACCTCGGCGGTGTAGAAGATGCTTATGCCGAGGTAATGATGCGATTGACTGCTCACATTTGAATTTGTTTTGAGGAAGGTAATTTGTTATGTCAAATTGTGCAATCGTTGGAATCAACTGGGGAGATGAAGGAAAGGGAAGAATGGTCGATTTTCTCACAGAGGACTACGATGTGGTCGTCAGATATCAAGGCGGCGGCAACGCAGGTCACACCGTCATCAATGAGTACGGAAAATTCGCGCTTCATCTGCTTCCCTCGGGAATATTCAGAGAAGGCGTAGTCAATATACTCGGCAACGGTGTGGCACTTGATCCCGAAAATTTGTGGATTGAGATGCAGGATGTAATGGGAAAGGGCGTTGCTCTCACCCCCGATAATCTCAAAATCAGTGAACGAGCTTCACTTTTGCTTCCTTGGCACCGCGATCTTGATGCTTTGGAGGAGGCGAGACTTGCCGATAAAAAATACGGCTCCACCAAACAAGGTATCGCGCCGTTCTATTCGGACAAATATCAGAAAAAGACCGTTCTTGCGGGAGAATTATTCTATCCCCAAGAATTAAAAGCGCATCTTGCCGATCTGCTTGAATGGAAGAACCTGACCTTGACAAAGGTTTACGGGGCAGAGCCCTATACGATGGAAAAGCTTGAAGCGTGGCTCTCTGATGCTTGCGAAAAGATTAAGCCATATGTGTGCGACACAGGCTTGTTTTTGAAGGAAGCGCAAAAAGAGGGCAAGAAGATCCTTTTTGAGGCACAGCTCGGCTCTTTGCGCGATCTTGATTACGGTATTTATCCGTATACCACCTCCTCTAACACAACAGCGGCATACGCACCGATCGGTTCCGGACTTCCGTCCGCCAAGGTGGATGAAGTGGTTGGTGTGGTCAAGGCATATTCCACCTGCGTGGGAGAGGGACCGTTTGTTTGTGAGATGTTCGGTGACGAAGCAGATGAGCTTCGCAAAGCAGGATTTGAGTATGGAGCAAAAACGGGCAGACCTCGCCGTGTAGGCCCGATTGATATCGTGGCAACCCGTTACGGCGTTGAGGTTCAAGCGGCAACGGCAATAGCACTTACCAAGCTCGACGTGCTTTCGTATATGGATAAGATCCCCGTTTGTACCAGATACATTGTGGACGGAAAGGAAACAGATCGTTTTCCGTTCCCGTCGGCACTGAAAAACGCAAAGCCCGTTATAGAATATTTTGACGGCTGGAAATGTGACATCTCGGGTGTTCGCAAGTGGGAAGATCTGCCGCGTGAGGCACGAGAATACATTATGTTTATTGAAAAACAAATCGATTGTCCAATCACCTACGTTTCGGTAGGACCCGAAAGAGACAGTATCATTATCAGAAAGTAAGGAGAATGAATATGACAAGCAAATACGAATCCCCCTTATCCTCGCGCTATGCGTCCGAATATATGTTGAATTTATTTTCAAGCGACACCCGATACAGTACGTGGCGCCGCCTTTGGGTGTCCCTTGCAAAAGCTGAACACGCCCTTGGACTTCCCGTGACCGAAGGACAGGTTGCGGAGCTTGAAGCACATACGAACGATATAGATTATGCGTGTGTTGCCGCACGTGAAAAGGAAGTTCGACACGAC
>JBGVDR010000057.1:0-10691 GCA_045119455.1 Faecousia sp. | reverse complement strand
AACGAACTTGACCTTCTGCTTCTCGGTCAGCTGAGTGGCGTACTCAGACTTCTTTGCTCTTCTCTGGCCGCCGGGGTTCTTGTTGGAAGTCTTGTTGTAACCCATTGCGGCAGGAGAAACGCCCAGCGTTCTGCAACGCTTCAGCACGGGCTGCATATTCTTAGCCATAACGCAAAATTCCTCCTTGCAAAATCAGACACGACGTCTCTTGGGGGGACGGCAACCATTGTGGGGAATGGGAGTGACGTCCTTAATCATTACGACTTCCAGACCAGCGGTCTGCAGGGCGCGGATAGCAGCCTCACGACCCTGACCGGGGCCCTTCACATAGACCTCAACAGACTTCAGGCCGCAGTTGTCGATCGCAGCCTTAGCAGCGGTCTCAGCAGCAGTCTGTGCTGCGAAGGGAGTGGACTTACGGGAACCACGGAAGCCCAGACCGCCGGAGGAAGCCCAGCTCAGGGCATTGCCTTCCAGGTCGGTGATGGTGACCATGGTGTTGTTGAAAGAGGAGCGGATATGAGCCGCGCCCTTTTCGATATTCTTGCGCTCGCGACGGCGCTTGATAACCTTCTTAGCAGCTTTTGCAGCCATTACATATCCCTCCTTTTACTTCTTCTTGTTGGCGATGGTCTTCTTGGGACCCTTACGAGTACGAGCGTTGGTCTTGGTACGCTGACCATGCACGGGCAGGCCACGACGATGACGCAGGCCGCGGTAGCAACCAATTTCGCTCAGCCGCTTGATGTTCATAGCGGTCTCACGGCGCAGGTCGCCCTCGATGATATAGTCATGCTCGATGACGTCACGCAGCTTGGCCTCCTGATCCTCGGTCAAATCCTTGACGCGGATGTCGGGGTCAATGCCGGTGGTCTCCAGGACCTTGGCGGCACGGGCGGGGCCGATGCCGTAGATATAAGTCAGCGCAACTTCGATACGCTTATCGCGGGGAAGATCAATACCAGAAATACGTGCCATACTTTTTCAGCACCTCCTAATTAGCCTTGTCTCTGCTTATGCTTGGGGTTTTCGCAAATTACCATAACGCGACCCTTGCGCTTGATGACCTTGCACTTTTCGCACATGGGCTTAACGGACGGTCTTACCTTCATACTGTTTAACCTCCATATGAAACTTTCGTTTCGTTTCTTTACTTGCTTCTCCAGGTGATCCGACCCTGAGTCAAATCATACGGAGACATTTGTACGGTTACTTTGTCACCGGGCAAGATCTTGATAAAATTCATCCTGAGCTTGCCGGAAATGTGTGCCAGAATGGTGTGACCGTTGCCAATGTCAACAGTGAACATTGCATTCGGCAGTGCATCGACTACGATGCCCTCAATCTCGATTACGTCGTCTTTTGCCAAGTTGTTACCCTCCTAGGTCATTACTTTGCATTTCCCTGGCAAGGAATGCCAGGTCTCTTCGTAATTCGCTGTTGAGCACTTTGTCGCCAGCACGAAGCTTTTCGGCGACTCTGGTCTCAGAGCGAAGGACCTTTTGTACGTGCCGAAGCGATTTGCGCTTGGGCTGTTCCAGAGTTCGGTCCTTTCCGTTCACCAGCATCACATATCGCCCTTCCCTGCCAACGCAGTAATAGAGCGACCCTTGGTCTCTGCCGGCTGTGGAAACCACCAGATCAGAAATTTCTAAATCCGATTTAACTGGGTCCATAGTCAAAGTCCTTCGGCGACGGTGAGTATTTCCGGCTCGCCGTCGGTGATGAGTACAGTATTTTCATAGTGGGCGGAGAGCTTGCCGTCAGCGGTAACGGTGGTCCATCCATCCTTGAGAACCTTGACGTCGTAAACGCCTTCGTTCACCATAGGCTCGATGGCCAGCGTCATGCCAGGAAGCAGACGGGGCCCACGACCGGCTTGGCCGAAATTCGGCACCTCCGGCTCTTCATGCAGCTGCGCGCCGACGCCGTGACCTACGAACGAACGCACAACTGAATAACCGTTAGACTCCACATACGTCTGGATGGCGTGGGAGATATCGGACACACGGTGTCCGCGGGTCGCGAAGCGAATGCCCTCAAAGAAGCTCTGCTTCGTAACATCAATCAGCTTTTGGGCTTCGGTGCTGATGGCACCACAGGCAAAAGTAGCGGCGCAATCTCCATGAAATCCCTCGAAATAGGCACCCACATCAACAGAAACGATGTCACCTTCCTGCAGCACGTAGCCGCCGGGAATTCCGTGAATCACCGTATTATTGACCGAAATGCACACGCTCGCAGGGTAGCCGTGATAGCCCAGGAACGACGGTTTCGCGCCCTGCGCCACGATATAATCATGCACAGCCTTGTCAATCTGCTTGGTCGATACGCCAGGTCTTACCATTTTCCCTGCCAAAGCACGGGCTGCCGCGGTAATTTTACAAGCCTGACGCATAGACTTGAGCTCTCGTTCATTTTTGATTGCGATCATACTTGTGCCCCTATTGCCACGAGAATATCCCGATTGGCACCCTCGATGGATTGATTACCCTCCACAATCCGGAGCTTGCCGGCTTTGGAATAGTAATCCTTCAGAACTTCGGTGGCCTCGTGATACACCTCAAGACGCTTACGCACCGTTTCGGGTGCATCGTCTTTACGGATAATCAACTCGGCACCGCACTGGTCGCAAATGCCATCGGTTTTCGGAGGATTGGCGGCGATGTGAAAGCTTGCACCGCACTTGGCACAAACCCGACGACCGGTCATCCGGCTTTCAATTACAGCGTCGTCAATCTCAATGGACACTACATGGTCAATGCGAACACCCTTTGCATCCAGGGACTCCGCCTGGGCCAGGGTGCGAGGCACCCCGTCCAGGATAAAGCCATTGGCACAGTCGGGCTCCTTCACACGCTCTGCCACGATGCCGAGAATCAGCTCGTCGGGAACCAGAAGGCCACCGTCCATGTATTGTTTTACTTGTTTGCCCAGGTCGGTACCGTTTGCGATAGCCTCCCGGAGCATATTCCCGGTAGAAATGGCGGGGATGGAGAGCTTACTAACCAGCAGCTCCGCTTGAGTCCCCTTTCCAGCGCCGGGAGCGCCTAGTAGGATCAAATTCATCCTGCCAACCTCCAGATCTTAGTCCAGGAAGCCCTTGTAGTGACGCATGAGCATCTGGGCCTCCAGTGCCTTCACCGTCTCGAGAGCAACGCCCACAACGATGATGACGGAGGTGCCGCCGATGGCCAGGCCCTTAATGGTGGGCATGAACTTACCGGCGATGATGGGCAACAGGGCAACAATGCCCAGGTAAACCGCACCAAAGATGATGATCTTATTGATGACTCTCTTGATGAAGTCGGCAGTGGGCTTACCGGGACGATAGCCGGGGATGAAGCCGCCGTTCTTCTTCAGGTTGTTGGAAATCTCCACAGGATCGTACTGGATGGAGGCATAGAACCAGCTGAAGAAGAAAATCATCAGGAAATAGAAAATAATATAGGGCCAGGCAGTAGAACCAAAAATGTTCTTCATCCAGAAGCCTTCCTGATTAGCGCCAATGAAGGTGCCAATGGTAGCAGGCAAGCTGCAGATGGACTGGGCGAAGATGACGGGCATGACACCGGACATGCTCACCTTGATGGGCAGGTTGGTGCTCTGGCCGCCGTAAACCTTACGGCCAACCACACGCTTTGCATACTGCACGGGGATGCGACGCTCCGCATCGTTGACGAAGATGATGAACACAATCAGTGCAGCCACACCAATGACAGCAATCAGAACCTGCCACCACAGGTTGGGGGTGTACTTGATGGTGTTGACCAGAGTGCCAACGCCGGAGGGAATGGCGGAGATGATATTGGCGAACAGAATCATGGAGATGCCGTTGCCGATACCGTGAGCAGTAATCTGCTCGCCCAGCCACATGACCACAGCAGAGCCGGCGGTGAAGGTCAGAATGATGACCACCGCAGACAGCAGATTATCCTGAGTCAGGATGCCGTAGCCGGAGTTCTTAATCATCATATAGTAGGCCCAGCCCATAAGCAGGCCCAGAGCAACAGTGGTGATACGAGTAATCTTCTCGATCTTCTTCTTGCCCTCTTCGCCCTGATCCTTAGCCATACGCTCCAGAGCGGGGATGGCAATGGTCAGCAGCTGCACAATGATGGATGCGTTGATGTAGGGCTGGATGGACAGCGACAGAATGGTTGCCTGAGAGAAGGCAGAACCAGACATGGCGTTGTACAGGCCCAGGATTGTGTCAGACAGCACAGTGTCGAACATGTGCGTCATCGCTTCCGTATTAATATAGGGAATCGGAATGACGTTCGCAACACGGTACAGCAACAGAATCGTCAACGTGAACATGATCTTCTTACGAAGATCGGCAATTTTCCAAGCGTTAACCAGTGTCTTAAACACTTAAACCACCTCGGCCTTTCCGCCTGCCTGCTCGATTTTTTCCTTAGCAGACTCAGAGAAAGCGGCGGCCTTAACGGTGAGCTTCTTGGTCAGGTTGCCATTGGACAGCACCTTCAGACCATAGGGGCAGTTGGCGATGATGCCCTTCTCAATCAGAGCAGCAGCATCCACAACAGCGCCATCCTCGAAGCGGTTCAGGACGGCCACATTGATGGCGGTCAGGGGCTTGGCGTAAATGTTGTTAAAGCCACGCTTGGGGATACGACGAGCCAGAGGCATCTGGCCGCCTTCGAAGCCGGCGCGAATCTTGCCACCGGAGCGGGCCTTCTGACCCTTGTGGCCACGGCCGCCGGTCTTGCCGTTGCCACTACCGTGACCACGGCCCTTACGCTTGCCTACGTGGGTAGAACCCTCGACAGGAGAAAGCTTAGACAGTTCCATAGTTCGTTTCCTCCTTATTCGACTTCGGTAACCTCGAGCAGATAGCCAATCTTGGCAATCTTGCCGCGGGTCTGGGTATTATCGGGCTGGATGGTCACATTGCCAATCTTCCGCAGGCCCAGGGACTCAGCGGTAGCAATGTGCTTTTCCAGGCGGCCATTCAGGCTCTTAACCAGCTTGATTTTCAGGTTTGCCATGTTAATTGCCCTCCTTAACCAACGATTTCTTCCACGCTCTTGCCCCGGATAGCAGCAACCTGCTCGGGGGAACGCAGAGAGGTCAGACCGGCCATGGTGGCCTTGACCACGTTCTGGGGATTGTTGGAGCGCAGGCACTTAGCGCACACGTTGTGGATGCCAACAGCCTCCATAACAGCACGGACAGCGCCGCCGGCGATAACGCCGGTACCCTCGGGAGCGGGCTTCAGCAGGACAGTGCCAGCGCCGAAGATGCCGATCACATCGTGGGGAATGGTGGAGCCAGCCAGAGAAACCTTGACCATGTTCTTCTTGGCATCAGCGATGCCCTTCAGGATGGCCTCGGAAACCTCAGCGGCCTTGCCCAGGCCGTAGCCGACGGTGCCCTTGCCGTCGCCGACGACGACCAGAGCGGAGAACTTCATGACACGGCCGCCCTTAACGGTCTTAGAGACGCGGTTCAGGTAAACGACCTTCTCAATGAACTCAGGAGCTTCATTGTTGGAAGCCTTATTGTAAGCCATTTCGTTTTCCTCCTTACACTTAGAACTGCAGGCCGGCTTCGCGGGCGCCTTCAGCCAGAGCAGCGACACGGCCATGGTACACATAACCGCCACGGTCGAAAACGACCACTTCGATGCCCTTTTCCTTGGCACGCTCGCCGATCAGGATGCCGATCTTCTTGGCAGCTTCGCAGTTGCCGGTAGCACCCTCAAAGCCCTTCTCCAGCGTATTGGCGGAAACCAGGGTCACGCCGTTCACGTCATCAATGATCTGGGCGTAGATGTTCGCATTGGAGCGGAACACGTTCAGACGGGGGCACTCGGGAGTGCCAGAAATCTTGCCACGAACGCGGACGTGACGCTTCAGGCGCATTGCATTCTTATTGATCTTGCTAACCATTTCGTCACACCTCCATTACTTCTTGCCACCGGTCTTACCAACCTTACGGCGGATGACCTCATTGGCATACTTGATGCCCTTGCCCTTGTAAGGCTCGGGGGGACGCTTACCACGGACTTCAGCGGCAAACTGGCCAACGACCTGCTTGTCGGTGCCGTGGATGATGATCTTGTTGGGGCCGGGAACCTCAATGGTAATACCGGGAATCTCATCCATGAAAACCTCATGGGAGAAGCCCAGACGCATAACCAGCTGAGTGCCCTTCTTCTCTACACGGTAGCCAACACCGTTGACTTCCAGCTCCTTGCTGAAGCCCTTCTCAACACCTTCGACCATGTTGTTCAGCAGGGTGCGGGTCAGGCCGTGCAGGGACTTGTGCAGATGCTCCTCGGAGGGGCGCTCCACGTTCAGGACGTTGCCGTCCAGCTTCAGGATCATATCGGGGTGGAAGGCACGGGTCAGCTCGCCCTTGGGGCCCTTCACGGTGACAACGTTGCCATCAGCGATGGAAACAGTCACATTTGCCGGAATCACAACCGGCTTCTTACCAATTCTAGACATTTGTGACCCTCCTTACCAGACAAAGGCCAGGACTTCGCCGCCGATGTGCAGCTCGCGAGCCTTCTTGTCGGTCATAACACCCTTGGAAGTGGACACGATGGCGATACCCAGACCCTTCAGGACCTTGGGCAGCTCCTCAGCACCGGCATAAACACGAAGACCGGGCTTGGAAACGCGGCGCAGGCCGGAAACAACAGGCTGCTTCTTGGCCAGATACTTCAGGGTGATGTGGATGATGCCCTGGTTGCCGTTATCAACCAGCTCGAAGGACTTGATGTAGCCCTCGTCCAGCAGGATCTGAGCAATGGCCTTCTTCAGGTTGGAAGCGGGGACATCAACGGTGTCGTGCTTTGCAGAGCTGGCATTCCGGATTCGGGTCAGCATATCTGCTACGGGATCGGTGATTTGCATGATAATTATCCTCCTTTTAGAAGTTACGGGCTTAACCCGTTGAGATCCGGAGGTCTCCAAAGAATGCGGCCTGCGAGCAGGCCCATCTTCTTTGGACTCTCCGTATCTATCTTACATTTGAATACTACCTAACCGCTAAATTACCAGCTGGCCTTGCGGACGCCGGGAATCTGGCCCTTGTAAGCCAGCTCACGGAAGCAAATACGGCAAACACCGTAGTTGCGCAGGTAGGCATGGGGTCTGCCGCAAATCTTGCAGCGGTTGTAAGCGCGGCTGGAGAACTTGGGCTCCGCCTGCTGCTTCAGGACCATAGACTTTCTAGCCATTTCGCAATCCTCCTAAAATCAAGCGTGGAAGGGAGCGCCGAGCTGGGTCAGCAGCTCCTTGGCTTCCTCATCGTTGGCGGCGGTGGTGCAGATGCAGATATCCATACCACGGATCTTGTCCACCTTGTCGTACTCGATTTCGGGGAAGATCAGCTGCTCCTTCAGACCGAAGGCATAGTTGCCACGGCCGTCGAAGCTGTTGGGGTTGATGCCACGGAAGTCACGGACGCGGGGCAGCGCAACGCTGAACAGACGGTCCAGGAACTCGTACATCTTGTCGCCGCGCAGGGTGACCTTCACGCCGACGGTTTCGCCCTCACGGAGCTTGAAGTTAGCGACGGACTTGCGGGCCTTGCAGGTCACGGCCTTCTGGCCGGTGATGATGCCCAGATCCTTAGCGATAGCCTCGATCTCCTTGGCGTTGTTCTTGCTCTCACCGCAGCGGACATTGACGATAACCTTGTCCAGCTTGGGGATCTGCATGACGCTCTTGTAGCCGAACTTCTTGTTCAGGGCAGGAGCAATCTCATTCACATACAGTTCTTTCATTCTTGCAGCCATGATGATAACTCCTTTCCTTAGATTTCGGCGCCGCACTTGCGGCAGATGCGGGTCTTCTTGCCGTCCTCAACCTTGAAGCCGACGCGGACACCCTGGCCATACTTCTCGCACTTGGAGTTGTTGCACACCAAGGCAACCTTGCAGGTACGGATGGGGGTCTCCTTCTTCACGATGCCACCGGTCTCGCCCTGACGGCGGGGCTTGGTGTGGCAGGTGGCGACGTTGACCTTCTCCACGATGACCTTGTTCTCAGCGGGCATAGCCACCAGGACCTTGCCCTTGACGCCCTTATCCTTACCGGACAGGACGATAACGGTATCATTCTTCTTAATGTTCATTCTTCGGTCCTCCATTAGATGACTTCGGGAGCCAGGGACAGGATCTTCATGAAGTCCTTCTCACGCAGCTCACGGGCCACCGGTCCAAAGATACGGGTGCCGCGGGGGTTCTTGTCTTCCTTGATGATAACAGCAGCGTTCTCATCGAAGCGGACATAGGAACCGTCCTCACGACGGACACCACGCTTGGTGCGGACGATAACAGCCTTAACCACATCGCCCTTCTTGACAGTGCCACCGGGATTGGCCTTACGGACGGAAGCAACGATAACATCACCGATGTTGCCGAACTTCCGCTTGGAGCCGCCCAGGACACGAATGCAGTGAATTTCCTTGGCGCCGGTATTGTCGGCAACCTTCAGGTAACTTTCCATCTGGATCATAATCTGCCGACCTCCTTACTTCGCCTTCTCAATGATACGAATGAGTCTCCATCTCTTGTCCTTGGACAGGGGACGGGTCTCCATGACCTCAACGGTATCGCCGATGCCGCACTCGTTGTTCTCATCGTGGGCCTTCAGCTTGTAAGTCCGCTTCATGGTCTTCTTGTACAAAGGATGCTGATAGCTATCCTTCACCGCAACGACAATGGTCTTGTCCATCTTATCGGAGACGACCTGACCGATCATAGTCTTGCGGAATGCTCTGGTATTCTCAGTCATTTACGCTTCCTCCTCAGACGTTGGTCTCTTTCTCACGAATAATGGTCTTGATGCGGGCAATGTCCTTCTTGACATTGGCGATCTGCATGGGGTTCTCGAGCTGATTGGTAGCATGCTGCATTCTCAGCATGAACAGGTCCTTCTTCAGCTCCTGGAGCTTCTCCTCCAGCTTCTCAATAGACAGAGCGCGGATCTCCTTGATTTCCTTTGCCTTCATCATTATTCACCACCGTTCTCAGAGACTTCCTTAGCGATGATGCGAGTCTTGACAGGCAGCTTGTGCTGAGCCAGACGCATAGCCTCACGGGCGACTTCCTCAGAAACGCCACCAATCTCGAACATCACCTTCTGATTCTTAACGACTGCGACCCAGCCTTCGGGAGCGCCCTTACCGGAACCCATACGGGTGCCCAGGCCCTTCTTGGAATAAGGCTTGTCGGGGAAGATCTTGATCCAAACCTTACCGCCACGCTTGGTGTAACGAGTCATGGCGATACGAGCGGCCTCGATCTGGTTGCCGGTGATCCAGCCGGGCTCCAGGGCCTGGATGCCGAAATCACCATAGGTAACAGTATTGCCGCGGGAGGCAGCGCCGGTCATACGGCCGCGCTGAACCTTGCGGTACTTAGCTCTTTTGGGCATCAGCATTAGCGGTTGCCTCCTTCTCTACGGGTATAGGGGCGGTCGCCATTGCGGCGGTCGTTCCGGCGCTCGCCGTTACGACGGTCGCGACGCTCACGGCGCTCACGGGGAGCGGGCTCGGGAGTGGCGGCACGCAGAGTGGTGTTCAGGACCTCACCCTTGTAGATCCAAACCTTAACGCCGATGCGGCCATAAGTGGTGGCAGCCTCAGCGAAGCCGTACTCGATGTCAGCACGGATGGTCTGCAGGGGGATGGTGCCCTCGTGGTAGGACTCGGAGCGGGCGATTTCAGCGCCGCCCAGACGGCCGGAGCAGGTGACCTTGATGCCCTTGGCACCCAGGCGGGTAGCCTGCTGCATGGCCTTCTTCATAGCGCGGCGGAAGGAGATACGCTTCTCCAGCTGCTGAGCAATGTTCTCGGCCACCAGCTGAGCATTCAGGTCAGGGCTGCGAACCTCAACGATGTTCAGGTTGACAGACTTGCCCAGCTTGGTCTCCATCTCCTTGCGCAGGTTCTCGATTTCGGCACCAGCCTTACCGATAACCACGCCGGGACGGGAGCACCACAGGTTAATCTTCACCTTGCCGTTGGAACGCTCGATCTCAATCTTAGCGATACCGGCGGCAAAGAGCTTGTTCTTCAGATACTTACGGATGTTGTAATCCTCGACGATCAAATCGCCGACCTTCTCTTCGCGGGCGTACCAGCGGGAATCCCAGTCCTTGATAACGCCGACACGCAGTCCATGGGGATTAACTTTCTGTCCCATAGCTACCTCCTGATTAAGCCTTCTCACTCACACCGATGGTGATGTGAGTGGTTCTCTTGTTGATCCGCACGAAACCGCGGCGGGACGCAATGCGGCCACGCTTCAGGATGGGACCGGGGTTAGCGGTCACAGTGGAAACGTACAGATTGTCGGCGTTCATGCCGTGATTGTGCTCGGCGTTTGCCACAGCGCTCTTCAGCAGCTTAGCCATGGGCTCGCAGGCTGCCTTGGAGGTCTGCATCAGGTACGCGGTAGCGGTTTTAACGTCCTGGCCCCGGATCATGTCGCAAACCAGCTTGACCTTACGGGGAGACATACGGACGTACTTCACATGTGCAAATGCTTCCATTTTCGTACCTCCTTACTTGCTGTTAGCGGTCTTGCTGCCGGAGTGACCACGGAAGTTCCGGGTCGGAACGAACTCGCCCAGCTTGTGGCCGACCATATCCTCAGTGATATAGACGGGAACATGCTTGCGGCCGTCGTGGACAGCGATGGTGTGACC
>JBGVDR010000056.1:0-2776 GCA_045119455.1 Faecousia sp. | reverse complement strand
GGCTGTCGGCTCTTTGAAATGAATGTTCAGATAAGAACGCTCCGGCACGATGTCCTGATTGCTGTAACTGTCTTTTTCCCGTTCATTGTGTTCCTGCACCTTTGCCAAATCATCGGCTGTTTCAATGTCCTGATTACGGGCAACGGTGCGGTCGATTCCATCATTTCTTGCCATGGGTCATGCTCCTTTCTGAGAGGATTTGCGAGGGACGAGGGGCTTTCGAGAGGCACTTTTTCAAAGTGTAATAAACCACTATTACACTTTCATCCATACTGGCTGCAAAGTGCCGTGGGCTCTCCGAGGGCTCCTCCGGAGGGGGAGTGCGGTCACTACGGTGACCTCTGCTGTCCAGCTCGAAAAATGCTCTCTGCCTTTTTCTCTTGTCCAGCCTGTCTGCCAGCGGAATTGCACCACAATTCCTTGCAGACAGCGGCAGCGAACAATCCGCAGTTTTGCCGATTGTATTCACTGCCTGTCCATAGGAAGTACTGCGGCACTTCCTATGGGGACGGGAGCTGCGAGGGGATAGGGTACGACGCATCATCGCTCCCTCCGTTTCTGCCACACGATGTCATAGCCCAGCACATCGGCAAGCTCGATGACCTCTTTGTAGCGGATGCTCTCTCTTTGGAGCTTTGCAGAAAGGTTGGATACGCTGTCCGACCAGTCGTGTTCCTCCGCCAGTCTGTCCACAACCTCCTGCATGGTAAATCCGGCACGGACGATCTGTGCCTTGATTTCATTTCGTACATTACTCATATTGAAAAACCTCCATAATTTTGTTCATGAAAAAGCGAAGCAGCTGCGCCCATTGGCGTGTCCGCTTCGCTGTACCGTGTAATATCTGATTTTCATAAAATGCGATAGAAATACCGCCTGTGATGTCCTGCACATAAGCACCCCTAACCCATTTCACTGTTTTGTGTGCTTTGGTCTGTAACAGTGAAAACAGCCATGATTTCGCAAAGGCTGTTCACTGTCCAGAGAAGCACTGTTTCGCAAAATGATTTCGCCCTGCGGTCAAAATTTTTGCTGTTTCCATTACCATTGATTTTCTATCCCCTAAAATAAGGGGGCTGCGGATGCTCCCAAGATAGAAAAACGATAGTAAGTGAAAAGTACGTGTACCAAGTGTACGATTGACACTCGGCTCCATCCGGTACGGATGGTACACGTATTTCTGAGTTACTGCTGTTTTTACAGAAACGGTCTTTGCAGAAGTTCAATGCCCACAAACCCTCTGGCAAATCGCCCGCCGCCGATGTTGACCTTGTTGGTGTATTCAAGGTTATAGCGGCTTTCATTCTGCTTTAGGAAGGAACCGAAGCTCTTTTGGGAAAGGCTGTTCAGGGCGTTATCATCACACCACTGCTTGTAAACAGCGTACAGGTTTTTGGAGCTTGCTTCATAATCCGCACGGAAGCGGATATATCCCTCGGAAGCCAGAAAATCAATGATGTTGTTTCCGTCAGAAACGGCATCGTTCAGATTGTCCAAAGCCGACTGGCTCAGGGTAAATCGGAAATCATTTGCAATCAGGCGGTGCAGTCCCTCCAACGCCCAGAGGAAGATGCCCTCTGCTTCGGCAGTCATCTTTTCCGCAATATAGGGATCGTCTTTTCTGTTTGGGTCTTTCTCCTTGGTTGTCAAAATGATCTGTCTGCGGAAGAAGCCCACACTCCGGTCATGGAGGGCTTGCAGGACACCGTTCCCAAGTCCGATGAACCGCACATACAAATCTCCCTGATAGCTTTGTTGTCGCTTTCTCTCCAAATCCATGGGCAGCTCTGCGGTGATAATCGCCTTGATATTGTTGGTCTGGGGCAGCGCTTCCAGCTTCATATCATCGTCCAGCATCAAAAGCTCATGTTCCAAGTCGGCACGGGCAAAGTTGCTTGTCTCCACCTTTGCCACGCTTCCGGTTTTCATGTTGGTTCCCAACAGCGCACGAAGAACAACGCCGATCCGGCTCTTGCCTTCGCCGCCCTTTCCCGTCAGCATGAGCATCTTCTGACCTTTGGTGGAGGGGATGAAGCAATAGCCGATAAATTCCTGTAAGGTCAGAATGTCCTCCGGCTCCAAAAGCTGGGACAAAAAATGCAGCCATGTGACTGGCTGCGGAGCTTCCGGATGATAGGCGACGGGTAAGCGATTGCGGCAGTAATCTTTTTCCGTGCTGAATGTGCCATCCAAATGATAGGTGCCGTTTGCCACATGGATGCGGTCTTGATACAGGAGAAGATCGGCAGCACAGCACTCCATTCGCATTACATCCAGAAGATTTGTGACCCTTTTTGCAATGTTGCTGGTCACATAGGGCTTGATACGGTCATAGATTTCTTTTTTCAGCCTGTTTTCATCGTTCACAATGCCGTTTACCGTGAAAAAGGTTCCGTTTACCGTAATCATGGGATAGTCCCTGAGAAATTCTTCACAGAAAATGACTTCGTTGATTGCTTTACCGTCAAACCATACCGCAATATCAGCGGATGGGTTCTGTGCTGCTTCTTTGCTCATGGGGCAGTACCTCCTTTTTCTTTCGTGCCACATAGTCCTGAAGAAAAGCAATCTTGCCCTCCTTCATCATCCCGTCCACCACGGCACCCCGTTCTTCCAGAGTGCCTACGGTCAGGATGTCAGCCAGATATTCCATGTGGTCGAGCATCTGGCAGGCTTCCACGAAACGGTCATCCAGCTTGTCCTCCGGCGTTCTGGGCGCATACCGCACCTTCCAATCTTCCAGCAGATGCAGATAATCCGTCAGCACCCGGAAGCA